>JAPLTJ010000079.1 GCA_026398175.1 Verrucomicrobiia bacterium
GAGATCGTTTGTCTCTGGTTACATGATGATAGCCTCTGGCCATGATAATCTCCTTGGTTTTGACACCTTAAAGATTACCATCATCATGTAGCCTTTCTATTTTTTTTCACGTGTTGCACTTCGCGGTTGAAAGGGCCACTAATGAACTGGTACCAAATGTGACAATATGACGGACTGACCCCTATGCCTTCTTCTTTTACAGAACGCCTTGCTCGAGAGCTTGCGGAGTTGAAAGCACAAGATTTGCGACGTCAGTTGCGTTGTGTTGAAAAAGTTTCTGGAACGGAAATTGTTGTCGATGGAAGAACGTTGCTCAATTTTTCTTCCAATGATTATTTGGGGCTAGCCTCTCATCCCGCCTTGCAGGAGGCTGCTTTGAGAGCGGCACGTGATTTTGGATTTGGGGCTACAGCATCGCGCTTAATCTGCGGCACGACTTTAGAACATGTGCGATTGGAGGAGGAACTTGCTGCGGCCAAGCAAACGGAAGCCGCGCTGTTTTTTTCAACAGGCTACGCAGCCTCTTCAGGAGTTCTTTCCATCTTGATGGACCGCGGCGATGTGATTCTCCTAGATAAATTGGCGCACGCAAGTCTTGTCGATGGCGCCCGTCAGAGCAAGGCAACCCTGCGAATTTTTCGGCACAACGATTTGAATCAATTGGAAGAGCAACTGCAATGGGCGCGCAAAAAATTTCCGCAAGGAACCATCCTGATTGTGACTGAGTCAATTTTTAGCATGGATGGCGATGCGGCTCCGTTGCCAGAAATTATAGCCCTCAAAGAACGTTATGGCGCTTTGCTTTTTTTAGATGAGGCTCATGCCATCGGCGTTCGTGGCGCTCCGATGAAACGGATGGGCGGCCTCGCCGGAGAATTTTCTCTCGCCGACAAGATCGATCTTCAAATGGGAACACTCGGCAAAGCCGTCGGTGCTGCTGGCGGCTATCTCTGTGGCTCGCGTCTCATGATCGACTATCTTCTGCATCGCGCGCGAAGTTTTATGTTTTCTACAGCGCCACCGGCACCTGTTGCAGCAGCCGCACGCGCGGGCATCGCCATCATTAATAGCGAGGAGGGAGAAGAGCTAGCGAAACAACTTTGGAACAACATTACTTTTTTCCAAAAGGCAATGAGGCAAACAAGCCAACCCTCAAGCGCCATCTTGCCTCTCCTTGTGGGCCAAGAAAAAACCGCTCTCGCCGTCGCCCAACAACTCTGGGATCTTGGTTTTTATGTTCCTGCGATCCGCTATCCCACGGTCGCGCGTGGCGGTGCGCGCTTGCGAATCACGTTGAGTAGCGCTCACACGCGCGATGCTATTGAGCAACTAGTTGCAGCAACAGAAAAACTTATTTTTTCTTAGCGCTCTTTTTTTTCCTTTTTGTCCTTCTGCTTTTTCTTTTGCCTCTTGATCAATCAGGTCTTGCACTTTTTTTTGCCGCTCTGCTTCTTGAGCTGCTCTCTGATCCATCACTGCTTGCACGATTCTTTGACGTTGTTCTTCTTTGGCGAAGAGATCTCTCTCTAACTTTTCATTTTCTTTCTGCTGGCGCTCTTGTTGAAGCCGCTCTCGCCATGCATCACCCCATCCTCTTGCAGCGCAAAGTCTTTCTTCTTCATTAGAAAACTGTTCCATGAACAACTCTTCTTTTTCTAGTCGCTCTTTCTTGAGTTGCGCTGCAATTTCAGTCGACTTCTTCCAGAATTCAAAAATCAGAGGCTTCGGTTTTCCTATTTCTTTAAAATAATCTACAGCGCGCTCATCACTCTCGCGATTGGGATCATGAATTTTTCCTCCCAACAAGTTTGCCGCAAAGCCCTTAAAAACTGCCCCTTCAAGCACGTAGGGCATTTGTTCAAAATAGCCTAGCTCCTCGCGAGGATCTCGCTCTCTTGCGGCTGCTTTTGCTGCGGCTTCCTCTTGTCTTCTCTTCGTCACTAGCTCCTTATAGAGTTGCTGCGCGACCTGTCCACTTTTTAAAGCATATTCTGTTGTGGGAACATCTTGAATGCCTCGCCCTTGATCTGCAAAAAACTTATTAGTAGTCCTCCCAGCTTCTGGTAAAATTATTTTCCAATCCTGCATCAGTTGCACTGCATCACTGCACCATTCATAAGGGCGACGATAGCATTGAGTAAGGATATCTCCTGCTCTCTGGATGAGAGGAACTACGTCATCAGCTACATTTTTTGCTCCTGCCTCTTCTACTGGAGGCATCAACTTCATATGCTCCCTACAAAACTGCTCCATCTCAACGCGCTGTTGTTCTCTTGCACGTTGAATCCTTGCAGCGCTCTGCTGTTGCTGCTCCCACTTTTCATGCTCTGATGCGTCTCCGGTTGAATAAAATAAGCCGTTAAAGATTCTTTCCTTTTTTTCTAAAAAAAGCTCTCTCTTTGCTTGCTTGGCAATTTGCTTAAAATATTTCTCCACCCATTTGGCAGACAAAGCCTCTTCGATGACTGTATCCACGATCGTTGGCGCTAGAGCCATCTGCTCTGCTTTTTGTTCCTCTGCTATGCGTCGTGTTTCTGCTGCATGCCCCTCTGCTGCTGCTTGACGTCCCTCTCCTAAAGAAGTTTGCGCAACATTGAGAACAAATTCCTGCGAGACCTCATGGAGGAGTTTTTTTGAAAAATCAGCTGCAACCGCTTCTTTCAGCTGCTTCATCTTCTCAATTATTTTATGAAATCTGCTTTTCCAAAGCGCTTGTTTTTTCAACAATGCCTCACGTTTCCATACTGCCAAATCTTCCTCCGCTATTTGTGTTCCTTTATCTTCATAGGAAATTTTTTCTGAATCCGTTGCCGAAGATTTTGATAGGGACTCTACTTGCTGAAGAACAGTCATTTTGCTTGCTTCAACCAATTGCTCAAGATGCACGGATGCTTCTTGTATAACGGCAGCTGTTCTTTGCTGGCTTCCAACAGGAGCAGTAGTTTTTTGGGAAAGAGCACCTGTTTCCTTTTGCTTCGGAATGCTAGGCTTTTCGAATTTTATTCGGCGTACTGCTTGCTGGCATTTGTCTAATTGATCAGCTGCTCGATTCGCACGCAGCTGAGCCTCACTGAAAACGGAAGTGTAATCAACTCCTGGCATCAACCCTTGTTGGGAGCTTCTTTGTTGTGCAAAACAGTAAGTTTCGTAAACATTCTGTACCGGAAAGAGCAATGTTTGGTGTTCTTGAAAAGTCCTATGAACTTCCATTCCTGCTGCCGCAACCGCTTGATTCAACTCTGCGCAAGAAGGATCGCTGCGACCCCAATCTTCATGAGCTGCAGCTTGAGCTTGATGAAAGGTTCTATCCGCATTCCACCAATTATCATAAGTTTGGGCAAGTTGACCTTGAAGCTCGGAATGATTTTTTGATGCTAGTTCCAGATTTCTAGAAGCCTCCCATTGACCCTGAGACAAATCAAAATGCCGACGCGCGGCAGCAACTTCCTCTCTGGCTTCTCTTAATTGATCTTCAGCTTGATGAAGAAGGGTGAGCGAAACACCTCCCTTTGGAGAAAAAGAAATCGAGCGCGGATTTCTTCCTAGGGTCGTAAAATCGCCAGTCATTTCACTGATATCATCTGGAGAAGTACTAATTATAATCTCTCTCGGAGGTTGATGACTACTTAATCCCTCTTTAATCGCTGCAGCTTTTTGACCTCGTTGTTCTGAGCCTGAAGAATCACTCTCTTCTTCATCCGTTGCTTGACGATTTCGTTCCTGCTGTTGCTGTTTTAAAACAAGTTCTTTCGCTGCTTGTTCTGGATCTTCTTTTCCATGTTCTCCAAACATCATCAACGGAGAAGTGAGTTCTTCTTCTCCTTGAAGAGAACCTTGCCCTACCCAATGAACATAATAGTCGTGTTGCGATTGACTCAGCTCCCTCATCGGCTGATCCTCCATTCCAGCAATCATCGTATAAGAATATCCCTCGGGCGTCTCGGTGCGAAGGATGCCGCAAGCCTCTCGATCCTCTGCCATCTCGTCACTATAAAGTTGAAGAGGGTCATGCACCGCCACTCCGTTGAGCATGCTGCAGTAGTCTCGCACGCTAACAATCTGGAGAGTGACTTCCTCAGCGGCGGCGAGAGAAGCTTGGACAAAACAAGCCGCAAAGAAAATAAAGAGGAAAAAAAATTTGTTCATGGGAGAAGATGAATTTTACAAAGCGGTTAATGTAGCGCATTTTTTTAATTTAAGCTAAATTTTTTAGATGCCTTCACACGATACGATTGCTGCTATTGCTACCCCTCCGGGAGAAGGAGCCGTTGCACTGGTGCGGCTTTCTGGTCCAGAGGCGATCGCTATCGTAGCTCCTCTTTTTCAAGGACGCGTTCCGTGCTCCGCCATGAAGCCGCGATATCTCTACCTTGGAAAAATCGTAGAACAAGGAAAAGTCATCGATGAAGTGCTGCTCGTCATTTTTCAAGCTCCTCACAGCTACACGGGAGAAGAGATGGTCGAAATCAGCTGTCACGGCGGATCGTTGATCAGCGCTCGTCTTCTCCAAGCACTTCTTCATGGAGGAGCGCGGATGGCACGCGCAGGAGAGTTCACTCAACGGGCTTACCTTCATGGAAAAATGGACCTGACACAGGCAGAGGCCGTCATGGATTTGATTCAGGCTCAAACAGCGCGAGCACAACATGTCGCCACAGAGCAGCTGGCAGGGCGCTTGGGCAAGGAGATTGCTCTGCTCAAAGCTGATTTGCTTGCCGCAGTCGCTCACCTCGAAGCCTTCATTGATTTTCCAGAAGACGATATTTCTCCTGAGGCAGGACGCGCGTTGCAAGAGCGTTTAGAAAAAACTCGCCATCACCTGCTTCGCTTGTTGGCAACAGCCCCAGAAGGCCGCCTCGTTCGTGAAGGACTCTCGCTCGCTTTGTGTGGAGCGCCCAACGCCGGCAAGTCGAGTTTGCTCAATGCCCTCTTAGGACGGGACCGCGCCATCGTCACTCCGATTGCTGGCACCACGCGCGATCGGCTTGAAGAGATGGCTTCTTTGGGCGGTTTTCCTTTTCGCCTCATCGATACCGCTGGTCTTCGAGAAACAGAGGAGCTGATTGAGCAGGAAGGAATCGCACGCACTCATCAAGCAATGGCCTCAGCTGATCTGACACTGCACCTCGTCGATGTCACGCAACTTGAGGAGTCCATCATTCCTCTCCAACCTCAAGAACTTCTCGTGCTGAATAAAATCGATCTTCTCTCCGATGGCATGGCTCTTCGCACGGCTTATCCTGAGGCAGTCCTCCTCTCCTGCAAAACCGGAGAAGGTCTAGAAGAATTAAAAACAGCGATCATCACTCGCGTCACAGGAAATCCCCCAACGATGGGAGAACAATCTTCCTCAGCCTTCGCCATCAATGCCCGCCATCAAGCCTGCCTCCAGCGATCGTTGACTTCGTTGACTTCTGTCCTCGAACTTTTTGAAAACGAACAGCCTCCAGAGCTTTTGGCTGTCGAGCTCCATGCGGCCTTGCAAGCTCTTGGCGACGTCGTGGGAGAAAGCAATACGGAAGACATCTTGGGGGAAATTTTTGGTAACTTCTGCATTGGAAAATGAGTTTACTCGCATGTTGTTCAAGTGACATTTCTTAAAAAATAAAGGAACCTTATTTCAGCGGGCCCAGGAAATTTTGAAGATGAAACAATACTTTTACGAAAACAAAAATAAAGATCGTCAGTCGCTGGATTCCAGCGTTCGCTGGAATGACGGCAGTGCAGCTAGAATGTAGCTAGCGGCTAATTTCCTTCTTTATGAATTTTTACAAAACAATTTGTCGTCCTCTTTTTTTCAAACTCGATGCCGAACGCGCGCATGAAGTCGTGATGGAGAGTTTGAAAATAGCTTCGGCTTTTCCCTGGTTGCTGCAGCCTCTTGCTGACTTGATCTGCGGTCCACGGCCTTCTGCTCCATGTCGTGTTGCAGGCATCGATTTTCCACATCCTATCGGCCTTGCTGCCGGCATGGATAAAAATGGCGTCGCCCTTCCAGCGTGGGAGGCGCTGGGTTTTGGCTTCGTTGAAGTTGGAACCATCACCGCGCACGCACAACCAGGCAATCCCAAGCCAAGGCTGTTTCGCTTTCCTGAACAAGAAGCATTGATCAATCGCCTCGGTTTTAACAATGAAGGGGCAGCGGCTATCGCTTGTCGTTTGACTTCACTGAAAGAAAAAGGCCATTGGCCCCGCATTCCTGTTGGCATCAACATCGGCAAGTCACGCGTAACGCCAGCGGAAGAAGCCGCTCAAGATTACCTCGCAAGTTATCGAAAGTTGCGCGGCTTGGGTGATTATTATGTCATCAATGTAAGCTCTCCCAACACTCCAGGACTTCGTGATCTCCAAGCCAAAGAAGCTCTCTCGACTATCATCAAAACGTTACGCGATTCAGAAGGAGATATCACGCAACCTCTCTTTGTTAAAGTTGCGCCTGATCTTGCAGAGGAAGATCTGATCGCCATTGTGCAACTTGCGGAAGAAGAAAAATTGTCTGGTCTCATTGCCACCAATACAACACTCGATCACCAATCGATTCCTTCGGCTCTAGATCAAACAGGCGGCCTCAGTGGCGCCCCTCTTCGATCTCGTTCTCTCCAAGCGCTCAAAGTCATCCGCGCTCACACTCAGCTTCCCATCATTGCTTCCGGCGGGATCACCGATGCAGCAACAGCCTCAGAGCGACTAGCGGCGGGAGCTTCGCTGCTGCAAATTTATACCGCGTTTGTTTATCAAGGCCCGGGGATTCTTCGAAAGCTGCTTTAAAGTTTTACTTCTTTCGGCAATGCATCACTGCCTCGTAACAAACAGGCAGCATTGAGACTAAAATAATCGCGATCACGACGGCCTCGAAATGCTGTTGGACCCAAGCAATCCGACCAAAGAGAAGGCCTGCTGTCATCATGAGAAAAACCCAACAGAAGCTTCCTGCCACGGTGTAAGCAACATAGGCACGTCGATTCATGTGGGCCATTCCTGCAACAAAAGGAACCATCGTTCGAAAAATAGGAAGAAATCGCGCTAAGATGACCGCCTTCGCTCCATATTTTTCAAAAAAGCGATGAGCTCGATCGAGGTACGCTTTTTTCAAAATGAAAGCATCCTCTTTGAAAATGTGGCCGCCAATGCTGCTGCCTAAAGCAAAATTAACTATGTTTCCAATAATCGCTGCAACGCAGAGAAGCAGGAGCGATATGCTATAACTCAAACCTCCTCCAGGATGAGCGGCCGCAAAGGCTCCAATGGCAAAGAGGAGCGCATCGCCAGGAAGAAAAGGGGTCACGACTAATCCGGTTTCGCAAAAAATAATAGCAAAGAGGATAGCGTAGACCCAAATCCCGTAGAGGCTCACAATGTTAGCGAGGCTTTTGTCGAGATGGATAAAGTTTTCTTGGAACCAGTGGATGAAAGTCATCGGAAAAAATTAACCGCAAAAGAACGTAAAGAAAAGAAGAGAATGGCCACAAAAGAACACAAGGAACACAAAAGAAAAAAACAGATTTTTACTTTTCCCTTTTTTGTGTTCTTTGTGTTCTTTTGTGGCTATTTCCTTTCTTTCAAAAATTCTTCCAGCCGCTCCATCGCGATCTTCAACTTCTCCATGCTTGTAGCATAACTGCAACGAACGAAGCCTTCGCCACTGGCTCCGAAAGCGGTTCCAGGGACGACGGCCACTTTTTTCTCTTGGAGGAATTGCAAAGCAAACTCTTTGCTGGTCATGCCATACTTCGCGATATTAGGAAAAATATAAAATGCTCCTTGTGGCATCAGACAAGGCAGACCCATGTCGCGGCAAGCTGCCACCACAAAATTGCGGCGCCTCTCATACTCATTCCGCATCTTGATCACGCTGAGAGCCCCACGCTCTAAGGCTTCGACGGCCGCTTCTTGCCCCATGATAGGGGCACAGAGAATGGAATATTGATGAATCTTCATCATCGCTTCGATAATATCTGCAGGACCACAAGCAAAGCCGATGCGCCATCCGGTCATGGCAAAGGCTTTGGAAACACCATGCAACAAAATTGTCCGATTTTTCATTCCTGGTATCGCCGCGATGGAATGATGGGTTGCACCATCATAAGTCAGCTCGCTGTAGATTTCATCGGTAAGGACGATCAGGTTGTGCTTCTCACAAAAGCGCGCGAGCTCTGCAAGCTTTTCAGCTGAGATCGCAGCGCCCGTAGGATTCGTCGGAAAATTAATCATTAAGATTTTTGTTTTCGACGTAACGGCTTTTTCTAAATCAGCGACGTTGAGTGAAAAATTTTCTTCTGCCCGTGTCGGAACAACAATAGGGCGACCTCCCGCTAACGTAATGGTAGGGCCATACGAAACGTAACAAGGCTCGTGATAAAGAACCTCATCGCCTGGATTGATCAACGCTCGCAATGCTAGGTCGATGCCTTCCGAAACGCCAACTGTTACCAAGATTTCATTGGTGGGGTTGTAATCGACCTGGAGGCGCTGAGCAAGATAAGTAGCAATAGCACTTCGCAAACGCGGTGTTCCCAAGTTGGAAGTGTAAGAAGTTTTTCCTTTTTCAAGAGCGTAAATAGCAGCTTCACGAATATGCCATGGCGTTACAAAATCAGGCTCTCCAATCCCAAGTGAAATGACATCGCTCATCGTTTGAACGATTTCAAAAAAATCACGAATGCCTGATTTAGGAATTTGTTGAACGGTTGCTGAAATACGGGAAGTCATAAAACAGGGGAAGAAAAATTAAAGCGAAGACCAATTCATAAATTTGTTTTCAATAATAATAGAAGGATTCAAAAAATATTTTTTTTCTTCAAGTAAATTTGCTCTCAGCCCTCAGCCTTTCTACGGGGCCACAGCAAGTCGTTCACATTTTTCCTCCACCCCATGGAGGATGCCATTTTCTTTATAGGTCTTGAGACGAAAGCGCGTCGTGCACGATTGAATCCCATCCATGGTGCTCAATTTATTGGTAACAAAATTGGCCACATCACGCAAAGATTGGCCATTGACCATCACTAGTACATCGTAACCTCCACTCATCAAGTAAACATTCTCCACCTCTTCAAAGCGTGCAATCCGCTGCGCTGTACGATCAAAGCCCCCTTGGCGCTCCGGCGTCACTTTCACCTCAATCACTGCCGTGACCAAATCAGGATCAATTCTCTCTCGATCAATAACGGCATGATAGCCGAGAATTATTCCATCCGATTCCCACTGACGAATTTTTGTCATGACCTCTTTTTCCGAAAGATTGAGCTGTCGTGCTAATTCTGAGGGAGAAGTTCGATCATCTCTTTGTAATAACTGAAGCAAGGCGTCCATAAGAAGTAACGAGTAACGAGTAATAGGTAACGAGTAAATATTAAAATCTTACTTTTGTTAAAAATGGAACTGTTATGATAAAGTTCTTTCCGTTCTTATTTGCCGAAGGCAACAAATTAAACTCGTTACTCGTTACCCGTTATTCGTTACTTTTTCTATAGCTGAGCCTGCCATCTCATAACAACAAATGTCCATTTCGCCCCATCGTCTTCTCTACATTGTTATTGCCTTATTAATAGGCATCGCACTTTTTTCTTTTGTGTTCTTCTTCTTGTTAGCGGGCAGCATGACAGATCTTTTACAATGGAAAATGATCTGGCGCTATCGCCTTGTATTTTGGCAGGGATGGCTTGAAACAGCTGCCATTGCCATTGCGGCACTTGCCATCAGTAGTTTGTTCGGAGGTTTGATCGTGATGGCTCGCCGTTCGTCTTTTATGCTACTCCGATGGATGGCGCTAGGACTTGTTGAAGTAATAAGAGGAACACCCCTGCTCACACAAATTCTTTTCTTTTTTTATGTCGTTGCTCATGGCATCGGCCTCGAAAACAGGCTCATCGTTGGTGTTTTGATCCTCTCTCTTTTTAGTAGCGCTTACACCGCTGAAATGATCCGCGGCGGCATTGAGGCCATTCCCTTATCGCAATGGGAATCAGCAAAGGTGATTGGGTTAACTCGATTTCAAACTTATCGCTACGTGATCCTGCCGCAAGTCTTTCGCCATTTAGTTCCGGCGCTGACCGGCCAACTCGCTTCTCTCATCAAAGATTCTTCGCTGCTCTCCATCATTGGAATTAGAGAGCTAACTATGGCAGCACAGCAAGTGAACGCAGCGACTTACTGCACTCTGGAAAGTTATTTTCCATTGGCATGTGGCTATCTTCTGCTCACCCTGCCGCTTTCACTCGGAAGTCAATGGCTAGAAAAAAAATGGGCGCTATGAAGACTTTCTTCTAAGGCAAATTCATTTTGAAAATGAATTTTTATTTTTGTTTGAGAGCTAAAACAATTACAGACAAGTAATACCATCTCCCCAAAATAAATGGACTATAAGACGCTGGAAGTTTGGTGTTGAGCAAGGCGGAAGAGTGCAGCGCTATGCGAACATAACGCCAGATCTGACAACGAAGCTCAGCGCCAAAATAACAAGTCAGATGGGTAAAGAGTATTTTCCGGTTGGAAATCAAAACAACATTCCGAAATTCAGATTTTAACAGAATGGATTTTTTAGAAAAAGAGCCCGCAGAATTTTTTGACTCAGCACTCTTTACCCTTTACTCTTTACCCTTTACTTCTCCTGTTCACCCAGTCGTTATCAAGTCATGAAGACCATTAACTTTAAAAATAGCGATTCCGAACAAACCTCATGAAGATCACTGTTTCTCATCTCAAAAAAAGTTTCACGATAGATCATCTCCGAATAGAGCTTTTTAAAGATCTCTCTTTTTCCGTTGAGTTTGATCATGTGCTGGCTCTCCTTGGTTGTAGTGGTAGTGGCAAAACAACTTTGTTGCGCATGCTGGCTGGCCTGGAGCTTCCTGACGAGGGAGAGGTCATCATTGATGAAGAGCCACTCCAATTTCATTCAACAGAGTGGTTGCAGCATTATCAAGAAAAACTCGGCTTTGTTTTTCAGCAACAAAATCTTTTTCCACATTACACTGCACTGGAAAATATTGTCATGCCACTGACCTTGGTGCATCACGAAGAACCGGCCACAGCCAAAGAAAAAGCTGCTGCCATAATGAAGCGACTGAGAATTTTTCAGCACGCTTCCAAAAAACCACACCAACTTTCTGGCGGCGAAGCGCAGCGTGTTGCCATTGCTCGCGCCTTGGTAACAGAGCCTCGGTTTTTGCTCTTGGATGAACCAACAGCTTCGCTCGATGTTGAAATGAAAGTCGAAATCTTAGATTTCATTGCTGAATTAAAAACGATGGATACGCCTATTGTGCTGGTAACTCACGAGATTGGCTTTGCGCGCCAGTGCGCAGAGCAAGTGCTTTTTATGGATCAAGGATCTATTCTCGAGCAAGGTGAGACGAAGACTTTTTTTGAGCAACCTCAGCAGGCACGCTTGAAAAAATTTCTCTCCAGCGTTTTTGCTTACTAATAATTATATGCGCTTCTTTGTTGCGATTGGCTTTCTTTTCCTCGCAAGCTGTCACCACGCTCCGCAAGAAAAGCCGCTGCGTGTTGGAATGGATTTGTCCTATCCTCCTTTTGAAATGATCAATGAACGCGGCGAGCCTGATGGAATCAGCGTGGCCATGGCGCAAGCTTTGAGTGATTATTTACATCGTCCGCTACAAATTGAAAATATTCCTTTCGCTGGCCTCTTGCCTTCGTTACAAACAGGAAAGATTGATTTGATTATTTCTTCCATGACCGACACGCCTGAACGTCGCAAGAGCATTGCCTTTTCAGATCCTTATTTGACCGTTGGCCTAGGAGCACTCGTCCGACAAGAGGCTTCGATTACTTCCATTCATGATCTCAATCAGCCTGGCCTCAAGGTGGCTGTTCGTCAGGGAACCACAGGCCAACTTTGGGCTCAAAAAAATTTAAAACAAGCAACCCTTGTTGTGTTTGATCAAGAAGCTGCTGCTGTTTTAGAAGTCATCCAAAAAAAGGCAGATGCTTTTCTCTACGATGAAATGAGCATCTGGAAGCATCATCACGAACATCCTCTTGCAACGCGCGCCCTCCTCTCCTCCTTGCAACAGGACTCTTGGGCCATCGGCTTGCGCTTGTCTGATAGTGAGCTGCGTGAGGGCGTGAATCAATTTCTCAAAACTTTCCGCGCCGAAAAAGGATTCGAGCGGTTAGGCGATCGCTACCTCGAGGAGCAAAAAAAAGGTTTTGTTCAAGAAGGAGTGCCATTTATTTTTTAATTTTAAAAAAGGCCCTTTCAAGCGCGAAGTGCAAGACGTAAAAAAAATTGAAGTTACATAAAATTAACCTCGTGTTTTCGGCAGACAACAATCTAAATTCCGAGGTAATTTTGGGACTCTACCTACCTAGAAACACCCATAACAGGAGGAGAATCAGTCCCGGCAGATGATGCTGTTATTGTCGGCGAATCGGTCATAGGAGGAGAGCTCTCTGTTTGAAAATAAGGTAACTGTCTCAGTTGTCCATAAGCAGCAGCACCTTTTTCCCCTCCTTCCGAAGCTTGAAAGGCGAGATCGATGATTGCTCTCACTTCCGGGTGACGCTTCAACCATCCCTCTGTTTTACTATCTCCTCTAGAAGCAGGAGAATCTAAACCCATGCTTTGCGCGCGATTTCTATTACTAGAAGGTTTCTCATCACTGCCGCTGCTCCATCCAAGAAGGGCTCCTATGAAAGAGGGTTGTGTTGGCAGCGAGTTGCTCTGCAACGGAGAATTTTTTTTGCCAATCGTTTTTAAAAACTGATTTAAATATTCCGCTGGCTCACATGTTGCAAATACGGTATCTCTCTTATCGCCGTGCTCTATATTAGGAAAACGCTCGTGAGCAAATATTATAAAATCTTTACTGTTGACCAATTCCAATACCGTCATAGCAAAACTAAAAAGATCGGCTTCTGATCCATGCGATTTTTGTTGGAGCACTTTTGGGGAGATATACTTTGGAGTTCCTCCAAGTTGTGTGGAAGTCGATGCATGAAGATGAGTCCCATCATCGGCTTTCTCTTTTTTGCGAAGCCGTTCTGCAGAACCAAAATCGAGAAGAGTAACTTTTCCAGTTTGAGAGTCATAAAAAATATTCTCTGGCTTGAGATCACGATGAACCAAATTATGAGCCTGCATCTCTTGAATGATGTTGAAGAGACCACGAACAATATTAGTAAAATGTTTTCTTTTATCTGAAGAAGCAAGAGAGATTTCGCCTCTTGTTATCATGCTCTGGAGGCTCCTTCCAGTTGCCCGCTCCATCAGCTGCCCTTCTAGGAAAACAGTCGTCCCTGGAGGCAATTTCATTCCAAATGCTTTGACGTGATTCGCCGGAACGTAGTGGAGCTCTTCTGGTTTGCCCTCTTGGCTAGTACGGAAAATAAAAAAGAGGGGTCTTGTTAGATCGGAAATATCGTTCAGTCGAGCCGCCGCACAGTCGCCTTCTCTCCAAAAGGAACTGCCTCTTTTCGTTAGCGCTTTTAAAACCTCTCTCTTTTCTTGTTTATAAACATATTTCCCCTCTTCTCCTTTCACGGCAGCACTCACTACAACTCCAAAATTACCTTCTCCGAGCTGTTGTGAAAAACAGGGCACCACTTCTTTATGTTCTAAAAATCTCAGAACAGATCCTTTAATTTTTTTGGGCTCGTCCTGAGCAAAAGGAAGCGCTCCCTTTTTTTCTCCTGCCTCAAAAGCCTCCTGCTTCACCTGGATAAGATGGAGAGATTGAATGTGATTTAGTAGTTTCTCTGCATTCAGAGGATTGCTTAACGTTTCATCCTGATCTTCTCGTTGAAGATAAGATGTAAATCTTTGATGCTCTTCCTCCATTTCAGGAAAATCTGTAGCAGGGTAAGCCGCCTCAAGGAGGCTCTTAACATAAACTCTTGTCTGCTCTTTTTCCCTCGAGGTGAGGTCATGCGCTTGATTCGAAGGGAATGAAGTCCAATGCCACTCTGCAGGCTTTCTGAAAGAGCTTTGTTCAAGCAATATTAATTGTCGCCCGAGAAAACCTGGCTCACTTTGCTCTCTAGCAAGGAGCGTATTTCTCAGTCTCTTGACTTTGGTTTTGGCCTGTGCCTGCGTGCCTGAACGTGAAAAGAAAACAAGCGATGAACCGGGTGATGAAGAAATACTGGAAGACATATTTGGTTCAGCCTAAATCCCGCAGTTAAAATGGAGCCGGCAGTCGGACTCGAACCGACGACCGGCTGATTACAAATCAGCTGCTCTACCAACTGAGCTATGCCGGCTTCATGAACGAAAGAAGTTAACAGAATAAAACTTTAAAACAAGTGAGAAAAGCCCGCACTTGATTTTTTCTTTTGCTTCCTTACAATCATTCGCTTTCATGAGTCACTTCAAAACACTTCTTATCTTTGGCGCTCCCGGGAGCGGTAAAGGAACTCAAGGGCGAACCCTCGGGACCATCCCAGGGTTTTATCACTGCGCCTGTGGCGATGTTTTTCGTGGCCTTGATCCTCAAAGCAAAATAGGACGTGAGTTTTTAAAATATTCCAGCAAAGGAAAACTGGTTCCTGATGAAATCACCGTCAAACTCTGGGTCAATTGGATTGAATTAGTCGTCGAGTCAGGCCAATTCAAACCTCAACGCGATTTTTTAATCCTCGATGGCATTCCGCGAAACATCGCGCAGGCCAAACTTATGGAAAAATATATTGATGTAAAACACATTTTCCATCTCTCCTGCCCTGATCGCGACAAGCTGGTGGCACGCCTCAAGAGCCGGGCGCTCAAAGAAAATCGTCTGGATGATGCTCACGAAGAAATTATTCGCAGCCGCTTGGCCACCTATGATGAGGAATCCAAGCCGATGTTGAAATATTACGGCAAAGCGTTGAGGCATGACCTTGATGCCACGATGACGCCGGTCGAGGTGCTTTATCAGATCTTGGGCGCGGTTCTGGAAAAATGATTAATGGCCGCAAAAGAACACAAAGAGCACAAAAGAGTTTTTTATTTCTTTCTTTGTGGTCCTTGTGTTCTTTTGTGGCTATTTCTTTATCCCTTCCATCGCTTCCATCCCTGTGAATATTCTCTTTGCTGGCACTAGTGACATCGGGATTCCTTCCCTCAAGGCCTTGTTGGCTGAACACCAACTTGTCGGCCTTCTCACACAACCCGATCGCCCTGTGGGACGGCATCAGATACTGACAGCACCGGCGACGAAGCAATTTCTTGAGAAAGAGGTCAGTCCCGCAATTCATAACTGCGTTGATGAATTAGCTGGTACTGACCCCTTTCCCATTCCCATTTTTCAACCAGAGCAGCTTCGAGATCCTCTTGTTTTGGAGCAACTCCGATCGCTCCATCCTGAAGTCATCGTCACGATGTCATATGGAAAAATTTTCCCTCGTGAGTTGCTCGAGCTTCCTTCCATCGCCTGCCTCAATATTCACACCTCGCTCTTGCCGCGCTATCGCGGGGCGACGCCGATTCAAGCTGCGATTTTAGCGGGTGATGAAGAAACTGGCGTCACGATCATGCACATGGCCGAAGGGCTCGACACGGGAGACATCTTGCTGCAAAAAAAAATCTCCCTCGAGACCCAAGAAACAGCAGGCTCGTTAACCGAACGACTTGCAGCGCTAGCACCAGAGGCCCTCTTGGAAGCACTGAAACTTTTGGAACGCGGAGCAGCTCCTCGCACGCCGCAGCCTAAAGAAGGGATCACCCTCACGCGCCAGATCACGCGTGCTGATGCCGCCATCGATCTCACTCGATCAGCAGTAGAACTCGATTGCCTCATCCGCGCGATGAATCCTAAGCCAGGAGCTCATGGCGCGTTTCAACTTCCTTCCGGAAAATCAATCGTGCTGAAAATATTCTCGGCCACTGTTGCGTCAGAAGTTTCCTCAGAAAAACCAGGCATTCTCTTTCTCTCGCAAGACCAAAAGCTGCTCCTTGCTTGCTGCCAAGGCGCGCTATGCCTACACGAAGTCCAACCAGAAGGCCGTGCGCGCATGAGTGCTGTGGCTTTTGTGAGTGGGTATTTTAGAACTTGAAGAAAGAAGATTCACAGGGATGGAAGCGATGGAAGGGATAGGGGAAAAATAAATTTTGATCTTCAGTTTTCTTAAATCAGATTCCAGCAAGTTTGAGGAACATTTCCCTAAATCTATTTCAATTTAAATCTATTTCTTCATCCCTTCCATCGCTTCCATCCCTGTGAATTTTTCTTCTTAATTTTAAGCTAGGGCTCGCATTCCGAAACTGCTACACTTGCCCAGCATGAGTTCTTCCTCTCCTTCACCAAAATACAAACGTGTTGTTCTCAAAATCAGTGGTGAAGCGCTTCGCCAAGTGGGAAGTGCCGATACGGTCTCTCCTCAAATTGTGCAGCAGATCGCGCAGGAAATCGGAAATATTCGCAAGATGGGAGTGGAGGTTGCCGTCGTTGTTGGTGGTGGCAATATTTGGCGTGGATTAGCAGCGAGTCATCGCGGCATGAATCGCGCCACCGCTGATTACATGGGGATGCTGGCCACGGTCATCAATGGCATGGCCCTCATGAGTGCGTTGGAAGAACTCGGTTTTTCAACACGCGTTCAGACGGCGCTTCACATCAACCACGTTGCTGAGCCCTTCATCCTACGTCGCGCCATTCGTCATTTGGAAAATGGTCACATCGTTATTTTTGTAGCTGGCACCGGCAATCCTTTCTTCTCCACCGACACTACAGCCGCTCTACGAGCCAATGAAATCGGCGCTGAAGTTATTCTGAAGGCCACCAAAGTCGATGGCATCTACGATTCAGACCCTGTCAAAAATCCCGACGCGAAAAAATTTGACCATATCACTTTTTCTGAAGCACTCCGCCGCCGCTTGCAGGTCATGGATTCGACTGCCTTTAGCCTCTGCATGGACAACTCGATGCCAATTATTGTCTTTAACATGATCGAGCCCAATATTATTATTCGAGCAATTTGCGGCGAGCCGGTAGGCACCTTGGTAACCGAGGAAGAGCCGACGAACTAGGCTACAGGTTGCAGCTTTTCAGGTTACAGGTTAAGAAAATCAACTTTCCCAAATTATCCTTTTAACAGAACGTCTTTTTAGAAATACGAGTTTATCATTCAGCGAGAACAACGAGAGATAGATTCAAAAAATTCAATCTTTCTTCAACTAAAATAACCTGTAGCCTGTAGACCTGTAACCTGTAGCCTTGCAACATAGCAGCAGAGACTTTCTAACAAACTCTAAAAATCACACGAAGACTTAATAACTAACTAATCCCAATGAGCGCCGACACTATTTTATTTGAAGCAGAAGAAGGAATGGAAAAATCCACGGGCTTCATGATGCATGAATTTGCCGCCATCCGCACCGGAAAGGCCTCACCAGCTCTTGTTGAAACCATCGATGTTCACACCTATGGCAGCAGCATGAAACTCAAAGCGCTCGCTCTCATCACTTCTCCGGAATCACGCCTCCTCGTCATTCAGCCTTTTGATGCAGGCACCATCAAAGACATTGAAAAAGCTATTTTGGAAAGCAACGTTGGCATCACTCCTATGATTGATGGCAAAATCATCCGTCTGCGCATTCCTGAACTGAGTGAAGAACGCCGGAAAGATCTTGTGCGCACCGTTCACAAAGTTGCGGAGGAAGGCCGCGTGCGGATTCGCGCCAACCGTCGTGAGGCGATGGATGCGGTGAAAAAAATTCAAAAAGCAGGAACGATCACCGAAGATGATCTCACTCGCAGTGAAAAAGAAATCCAAAAATTAACGGATAAATTTGTTGCGAGCGTGGATGAGCATGTGAAGCATAAAGAAGCGGAGCTCATGACGGTGTAGCTTCTCACGATGTGAGAAGCAGGCTATAGTCTATAGCCTGTAGGAATTCTAGTTCGCCAATTAATTAAAAATCGCAACATCTTTTTTGAGCGAACCACGCTAGCGCTAACGATAAATATAATGATATGGATCCTGACAATCCTACAGCCTACAGCCTACAGCCTATAGCCTACAGCATTGCCTTGCTGATTACGTTATTGCTTTCCCCATTAGCTAAAGCATCACCAGCACTTGCAAGCAATGCTGTGATCACCCCCGCCCCCGATGTAACATGGCACCAACGCGGCGAGCTCAAGCATCTTTCCTCGTTACAAGGTCAACCGGTGCTCTTGCTGATCGCTCCTTCCTCAAAAAGTTGGGATTTGTATCGTCAGCTCAATGCGCTCAAAGGAAATTATGAGCACTTGGCCAATCAACATTTGATCTGCCTCGCCGCCTTCACAGAAGAAGAGGGGCCTGTCCTCTCCAACATTCCCTTCATTACCGTTGATCATGGTTCTGCTGTTGGTGCAGCTTATGGCGTGACGGATCACTTTGCTTTAGCCCTCATCAGTCCTGATGGAAATCTAGATTGCTTCAGCACCCACGTTCTTGCGGGACAACGCATCGATGATCTGATCGATGCGTCTTATGTGAACCAAGTCAAATTGCGACGCCCGTAAAAAAAGCTCTCCTTAAATACCTCCGCGCACAACATTCTGGTTATGGTTCGATTGCTGTGGTGAAGTGAGAGGATTGGAGACATCAGCCTGCGTGTCCATCTTTTGCACTTGAGTATGGTCTCCAGTATCCTGAACTGATCTTGCTGCATCCGTTGGCGTTTGACGCCCTTTAGCATTCTCAACCGAAGGCTGTTGATGGTGATTCCGAACTGGTGTCGATGGTTCGTTCTGATGGTGATTAACGTTCGTTGGCGTAGTGGTGCTAACAGCGGAAAGACTCATAATGATAAGTTTGGGTTGGTTTATACCATTTCCATTAATTAATCGGACTATTGTGACTTGTTCTTTTGCTCCCTAGCTTCGTTGTCAGAGCTTACGTTATGCTTGCATAGCGCCTCACTCTTCCGCCTTGCTAGAAACCAAAACTCCTACGTCCTATAGTCTAGGCTTTCTATTGAAGCTGTAATGAGTTTCTTTTGGCAAGTTCTATTTTTTACGATAAAAACGCAGCGCCTCAATAGGAGCCCCCAGTTGCGAAAAAGGATAGACTCCCCGAAGGCCTTGGGCAGCGGGATCGCGGATGAGGTAGTTAAAACCTTGTTTGCCAACAATCACCATAAAATGAGTGTTTCCGGTAGCACGACGGATCCGCACAATCACAGGATTACCGCAGAGCAGATTCCAATCGATTAACCCATAACTTGGAAGATCTTCATAACGATGCTCCGCAACTCCTGGCGGATACTCGGCGGCTACTTCCCATTTGATCCAACTATCACCCTCATAGCCATTGTGAGCGATGAGGTATTGATTGAGCGCCTTCGGATCAACCATCACCCCATACGAAGCGAGCACCATTGCCGCTGAAGTGACCGCACAGCCAGCAGATCCAAGGGTGTCACACGGAGAAGCTCCGAGCACTTCTGCTGCCCAGCGAGGATCTTCTTGAAAAAAAGGAGTTACTGGAATTTCGATCCTTCCTAAAATCGGTAAGCCGCCCACTCCGGAAATCGGCCGCTTCCAAAACCAAGCAGTCATCAACAAGGCTACAGCCAAGATGAGAGCAAGGCTCCGCGGCCAACGTCGGATGAAACTTGACGCTGCATGAAGAAGAGCGATGATTCCTTCACATGCATTCAAAAATGTTTTTTTTAACAAAGTATTCATCAATTTTTTTTAGCCTCCTCTTGCTTGTAACGTCACTGCAAGGAGAGGTCAATACTCCCTTCAACAAAGTTATTTTAGAGGCAATGTCTTCGATGCCTCATGGCGGTGGCTATAGCACGAGCAGCGGAACGATGGAACGCCTGCGCCATTCGGTCGCTCTCTTCGACGAAAAACTAGCGGTTCACCCTGCAGCACCGAGCTTTTGTTCCGAGGCCACCTATCTTGTTTTTTTAAAAACAGTTCTCCTTCTCCAAGAACGCAGAGAGCTTTCTCTCGATGCCACAACTTTAGCGGCGCTGCTTCCGCGAGGCCAAGCTGATGGGGAGGGGATGTGGGGACGATGGAATGCCAATGGCCCTGGCGTTGCTTGCTTATTTTATGACGGAGGCCTTGGAAGAAACTTCACGGATCTAGGACAAGCGGAACCGGGAGATTTTTTAAAAATATTCTGGAGTGAATCGATTGGAGCCACCGAGCATGGTCATCTCGTCGTCTATCTCGGACATGAAAAGAAAAATAATATTAAGATGATTCATTTTTGGTCGAGCAATCAGCACATGGGCTACGGCGACAAATGGGTGCCGCTCGGTGCGATGCACCATCTAATTTTTTCACGTCTCACGAATCCATCGGCATTGGCAGCATGCACGAAGCTGCCTCGATCGGATGCCTACCTGGCTTCGCTCCTGAGCAGAACGACAACGTGGGAGGAAGTGAAGCGGCATTGTGGGATTAAAGAATAGGGAATGTATCAATTGCTCTTTCAATAGCTTTATTGAAAAATGGAGTGTTTGCTAAAATAAGAAATCGCCACGCCCTAGTCGTCATTCCTGCGAAGGCAGGAACCAGGCAGCTCTAGATCTTTATTTTTGTTTTCGTACAAGTGGCATGATGTTCCAAAAGGAAGAAATGCTTTCTTTGAAAAAAGAAGTGAGACTTTATTTTAAAGGATCATCACTTTTGTATCGCCAGTCCCTGGATTCCAGCGTCCGCTGGAATGACGATGGTGTAACTGGAGTGTGGCTAGCAGCAATTTTTCTCTGCTCTCTTTGCGTTCTTTGCGGTTAATTAATTCTATTCCACCCACACCAACCGCGTCGTAATTTCTTTCAACGTCGGCAACAACTCCTGCAATGCCGCGCGATAGGCGTTCAATTGAGGTTCGTAGAGCTTCTCTTGCTCTGAAGATGGCGCTCCCGTTTTAAAATCGATCACCTCAGCCACTATCGGAATACCTGCCTCATTTTTTCCAATGACGACGCGATCAAAAACTCCACTGATCAATTCTTTTTCTTTCACAATAGCAAAACGTCTTTCGCGCCAAAGCTCCAGTTGAGTAACGTCCCATTTTTTCCATCGCTCTAAAAAGAATTGTTTTTGAAAAACATGTCCCCGCGAAAGCGGGGGTCCAGCCACCTCCCACTCGATCTCTGCCAGCTGGGCATGCAGCGCCGTGCCTCGCTCCCGCTCCGCTCTTCCTTGCAGCATTTGACCGAGTGAGACGATGCTCCCCTCCCGCTCTTCGGAAGGATGTCGTTGAGAAAGTTTTTGATAAGACTTGATCAAAGGTCGATGAAGAGGCGCTTGCGTTTCTTTTTCTGGAAGTTTTTTCTTGAGAGAACGAAGCGCTTGTCCCGAGGCCTCATGCACCTGCAAACCCGAGGAGCGCAGCCATTGAGCCATCGTTTTTTTGCGAGACGGTTTTTCGAAGAGGAGGAGATCAAGATACGAAGCGGCTCGCGTCATTCCAACATAAAGCAGGCTCAGCATCTCCGCCCATTGTTCTTCCTGGAGAGCCGCCAGCAAAGAAGAGCGCCCTTGCAAGGCCATTGTCTCCTGACTTCCTTGAATAAAAAAATGTCCCTCTTCATCTTGCTGCAATCTCAATCCTTGTTCTCCTCCCGCAGTGATGTCTACATCGAGATCGATCAAAATAACGGACTCAAATTCCAATCCTTTAGCAGCATGAAAGGTCAACACTCTGACATTGGCAGGGAGCGGACTTTCAACTCGTTCGTTGCGGATTCGCTTAATCAAAGCCGAAGGTCTTCCTCCTCCTGCGCCATCAAAAGCCTCTGCCAGCGCCATCAGTTGCTCCACACGTCCACATTCATACGGACTGCAGGCTGCTTGAAAGCTAGGCGTCGCAGCCCAGGAGCGGAGCGTGGCAGCGTAACCAGCATCTAATAATTGTTGTCGCAACTGCAGAATAGCATTGTGTTGATTAATCAAAATCCGCAATGGCGAGTGAAACACGTGCTCGTAAGCAGCGGTATGTCCAGGATGATCAATCCAGATCAAGAGCGACAAGAGTAATTCAATCGCTAGCGTATCGGTAAGGGGATTGCCTCCTTCGCCGCTCGCCACGATTTCGCGCTCCCGAAGTCGCTGCAACAATGGAGATATCAATTTTGTGCGTCTCACAAGAATAGCAACTTCACGCAACGGATCTTCCTCAAGATGTTCTTCCACGAGCGCCACCGCTTTCTCAATGACTCCCTGCATCGGATCGTCTGATTCTTCATCTTGCTCTGCGATGGTATGAACTTGCACCCTCCCTCGGAGATCAGCCACAGAAGCCGCTCCGACGTGAGGTTGGAAATCAGCACTCCATCGCGCTGCCGCTTTTTCAAAAGCAGCACCTCCCTCCATCGCCATGATAGCACTCTCATTTTTCAAAGCCCCAAAGACTTCATTCACTGCTTCCAGCACAGCTCGACTAGAGCGATAGCTTTGGTTAAGGGGTGGCATTTCTTTTTTAAAAACGTGATGTTCTTGCTCGAGTAAACCGAGGAGGTGTCGCTTGCCTCCACGCCATCCGTAAATTCCTTGCTTCACATCGCCCACCACAAAAACATCTCCCCCCTTCGCCAAGACATTTCCAACGAGAGGCGAAAGAAAATCGTGCTGGCGCTGACTCGTATCTTGATATTCATCGAGGAGAAGATGCTCGATACAAACATCCATGCGCAACGCGATCTCGTCGAGGGAGAGAGAATGCTCTTCCACTTGAACGGCCTCTTCCACTTCCGAAAAAGTGTACCTTCCGGCACGAAAAGAAATTTCTTTCCGCAGGTTTTCATATTTTTGAATCATCTGCCAGAGAGCCACTTCTCGTAAGGCTTCGAGCCGCTGCCGTTCTTGAATCGATTCTTTCAAGAATGGCAAAAAGAAATTTGAAAAATTACTTGGTATCGACGTTCCATAAAAAGTTGGCTCCTCTGACAAACAATTTGTCAGCAACGCTCCTCCCTCCAAGAGAGCTTTCAGCAGCAAGGGTCGCGCAAAGAACAGCTCTAATTTTTGAAGCGCCTTGATCCAGCGCCCATCAGGCTTTCCTGTTTTATTGAGAGGCGCCTCAAACGTTTTTAAAAACTCCTGAACTTTTTTTGTGTCAGCGAAGAGTTGAGGAGAAGCAGGTTGTAGTAACTCTTCATGAAACGGATGGGCACGAGCAACCCATCGATTTTTTTCAAACAGTAGTGTTCCTTTTTCAACGAAAGAGAGGGCGCGTGCCCCTTGATGCAAGAGCGACCAGGCCTCTCGAATATTAGAATCCGTTTTTAGTAAACGAAGGAGTGCCTCGCGCGCGAGTGCCTCGCTCGTCAATGAATCAGCAATTTCCCAAGGCAAAGCCATTCCCAAATCGAGCGCCAACATCCGTGCTTGCTGCGCAAAAAGGGCATCAATTGTTCCAATAGAAAGCCGATCAACTTGATCAACGAGACGCCGTAAGAGCAGCGCACAAGTTTCTTGTGTTGGAATCGGAAGGTCCGTTCCTTCAACTAAAGTTTTTCTGAGGGGTTCCTCTTCACAAGCCCTTGCCAAGAGGCGAAAGACGCGTGCTAAAATTTCTCCAGCAGCCTCACGCGTGAAGGTGGTAGCCAACACCGAGGCGGGATCAAGATTCTCGTGCTCCGGTTTTAAAAAAGTTTGGAGATAGCGCCGAGCTAGCTGTTCTGTTTTTCCGGAACCGGCAGAAGCTCGTTGAAGTTGAAGCATGGAGTCAGGTTAACAGGTTGCAGGTTACAGGTTGCAGGAAAAAACGTGGAGAAGTGTGATTTAATCTAGATAACACTTTTAGAAAAGACGGTCGCTGGATTCCAGCGTTCGCTGGAATGACGTTATTTTTTACTGAAAATATATTTCCTTAGTCCATCATTCCTGCAGGCGTGAAAATATCCTTTTGTAAGAAAATTTTCTTAGCACACTCCGTCATTCCAGCGAACGCTGGAATCCAGCGACTGACTGATCATGCTTTAAATAACTAACGTCTTATTCATCAGCTCTTCAACAGCTGCGAAGCAGCTTGCCATTTTTTCCCAGGCCACTCGGCCCAGAAGGCCTTACTGCTTTGCTGTGATGACAGGAGGCTTGTAACCGAAGCCGCCGCTAATATTTTTCCAGCAGCCCTGGTCCAGGCGCGAAAAGGCGAGGCAGAAGGATTGGGTTCCTCAATATTCTTCTGGGCCACCGGCGCGGAAAGAGCTTGATAGGCTGATATAGAGTTAATCGGAGGAATGTTCATGGTTTTAGTAATTGTTGTGCGAGCCGGATGAGTTGACGCACTTGCTCTTCTAAGGCATGGACCATGACCACTTCTTCCTCCGATGTTGAGAGGAGAAAGCGGCTGGCCAAGAGAAGCTGGCCGCGCTCCGGCTCCAAGAGCAAGCGCGCATCTGATTCTCGACGATAAGGAAATAATTTTTTCAACAACTCGATCACCTTCTCATCCATCTCTGCGCTAGCAAGCGTGAACAAGGGAATGCTCATCCAAAGCAGCGATCCTCCCAAATCTTCTTCAAACTGAAGAGTAAGGTCGTCCGTCAATTCCAGCGCGAGACTCTCCTCCTGCAGCATTTCAGCAGGGAGAGAGAGTCCAATCTTGGAACTAAAGTTGTCGAGGAGCGCGGTGGTTTTTTGAAGCATAAATGATCCGATCACATCATCGTGCGGTTTTTATCAAATCTATTATAGTCAAATTACTTAGAAATTACAGGGAAGAACGCAGGAATTTTTAGAAAAGGCCAGGCCGAAGACCGAGCGCTATCTAAACGATAACGTGACGGGATGAGAACGTAGTCTTTTCCTAAAAAGGACAAGTCAATTGCTTGTAAGTTCTAAGTAATTTGACTATAACTATCATCTCACTTGTCATCCCCAGATTGCTGAGGTGGGTCACCCCCTTCACGACCTGATTGTAATTCTACCTCTTTAAACTGCCTCTCCAATGAGAGAGGAGCGCCCTTCCTTATTATGGAGTCAGGTTCTGGAACGCCCATTGAGAGTTGAGGATTATTCATCCCTCCAATACTGTCGCTCTCATTTCTTCTTTGATAAGTATGCGTGATTCTACCACCAGAGCCAGTCGTTAAATTCATCATATCCTCAGTAGAAAGACCTCCAGGCGAAAAAAATCCCTGCTGCACTTGCACCTGACTTAAAAATAGTTGAAGTTGTTTTCTCAATTCAGCAGAGCGAACTAAATTGGTAATACTGAGTTGCCTTCTATCATGAAGAAAAAACAGGGCGTATAAATTGCTATTCTCTTTTGCCTTTGCTTTTTCATAATCTGAATAGGCTGCGTTGATATCACCTGTTCCGTTTGAAACATTTGTCTGAGTGCCACTCTCGTATTTCTTAATATTATTCTCGATGACTTCTAAAGAAGTCACTTCTGCTTCTATCTTTTGAAGAGCTGCTGCAACTGCGTTTGGTTGCGAAGGATTTTCTTGTTTTCCCATGGCTGCTTGAAGAGCGTCCCGATATTTCTTAATGGTCTCAATGTATTGTAACGTTTTTTGATTGGAGTTATATCGCAATATCAACACTTCCGCTTTAAGAGGTTCATCCAGCAGTATAAAAGCATTAAATAGATAATGCAGTCTAATCGCAGCATGTCGCAAAATCATCGCTTCACTGGAGACGTTCATAGCCGCTGAATACCAAGGAATCCAAACTTCATGATTTGCAGAAAATTGTGTTTTAATGTTATCAGCTGTTGTTGCAACAGCAGTTGCATAGGCATCATAGGCATCACACATTTCTCGTAGCTCCTCTAGTCTCTTTAAGGAAGTCTTTTCATTTGTTTCCAGGAATGATTTATAATCTTGGTACTTTTGCACAGCAGTTGTGAACAAAGGATCAATGCCCTCTATGGAAGCCTCTATCTCTTCTTTCTCCGATTGCGTCATTGATAGCTTTTCTGGATTTTTTTGCAGCGATCTCTTTGCTGCATGAGCCTCTAATGCACCAGCTATGGTATGCAAATTCCATTTTGCAACTCGATTTTCAAAATCCTTAACCAGCACTTCATCTTCAAGAAAAGGGCTCTGTGACGTGGACTCTTTTCGCTCTCCAATACGAGCAGTAGCTGACGGATCTCTTTCTGTTCCTCCCTGATTTACCGTTGTTGGATCTCCTGCTGTTCTCTGCCGATCTTGTCCTCTCCGCCCTGCTTCTGCTACTCTCTCTGTCTCCGCATCGCGGCGACATTCGTAAATTTTCTTTCCTGAAAAAAGGGCGGCAACTCCCACAAGGGCGATGAGAGGAGCTTCGACCGTTTCTGTTGGTGTAAGCTCTGCAGCTCCAGGAGCAGCTGTATCTGGAAGAACCGGATTAACAATCAGCGATGTTGCGACACGAAAACCGATGTTGTCATATCCTTGCGCGGGATCATAGGCAGGACGAGACCATTTGGAGAGCTCGATTCCCCAATCAGCCACATCAAACTTGCTCTCCAATGTCGCTCCATAATAGAGACTCTTCCACGAAGCACCACGCGCAACATATTTCAACGGCGTGACCCCCTGATTCTCTTCCGTTGCAACCCACTCTGCCACATTCCCGCTCATATCATACGTGTTGTAGGCTCCAACTGATTTTTTAAAATAGTCGACTGTCGTTAAGTATGGAGGCCTTTTTTTGGCATCATTATAATTTGCATTATTCACGCCACTCTCCGCTAGAGAAGTCGAAGGAGCCCAATCGCTACGATTGGCAAAGTTCCAATATCCTTCTTTCAATCCTCCACCTTTGTAGTAGGCCGGCTTGTACCATTCGTTTTCCGTAGGGATAAACCAAACAGCTTTAGGATTCCGTGCAATCGGCCCGCTACTCTTTCCATTTAAAGTATAAGCACCACGCTCCGTGAGCGCGTCGCCTATTAGGCCAGGCGTACTCTGGTTTTGAAGCCAATTGCAAAAACGCGCTGCCTGGTAAAGATTGACATGAACGATTGGAAAATTGCCTCGATCGCCTTGTTTATCTTGGATGACGCTATATTGATTTTTCCCATCAACGAGAACACGTTTGATCGAAGCAACATTAGGATCGCTTCCCATTTTTTCATTATAAAAAAGAAGATAATTATCTCCGGTAGCAACCACGTTGAGGTAATTACAATATTGTCTGGCCGTCACTTCTGTCTGCGCAATGCTGTATTCTTGAATCACCATGCCAAGACCAGTCTTAGGATCGTTTTCATTCCCTTCGTCTTTCACATCTACCGCCTTGATTCCATCAGGAAGGTCTCTAGGTGAAGCCAGGAGGCTCGGGCCACCTCTACCGACAAGAGAACTAAAATTAAATCGATCTCCAGATTCGCTATCACTAGGAGAAGCGTGCAATAAAGTGGTCGAAAAAAATGTGATTAAAATAATGGTTAGGGGGCGCATAGTTTTAAAAAGTTCTGGAATAGCAAACTACATGACAGCGCACATAGGGGGCATCTTCTCTTCGTGATCACTATTTTCAGATTGTTGAGATTGTGCATCGTTATGTTGCTCTTCATTTGAGAAAAGATCTTCAGCATGTTGCTCGTTTGTTTTTAGGATTATAGGAGCTTTTGCAGCTGTATTGCGAGGAACTGTTTTAACTTCATTAAAACTCTTCATTGAAGCACGGCAGCATGGCCATGCATGCGGCGCTCGGTAGTGCGACAATACTAGGGGGGGAGGTCATGTTCAAAAAGCTACTTCGGACATCACTCTATAGCTCATTTTATGAGCGGCGGCGGATGGTGGAGCCATGGGGATTCGAACCCCAGACCTCCTCAATGCCATTGAGGCGCTCTACCAACTGAGCTATGACCCCTTATTGGACCTGCTGCACAAAGCTATTAACAATGAACGCTACAGGAGGGAAGAGCAGAGGGTAGGCGGAGAGAAGAGATAAGTAAAGAGTAATGGGTAACGGGTAATGGGTTCTGAGACGAAATCTTCCAAGAATAATTTTCTTAAGAAACATCCCGGAAAAAATAAGCTTTGAAAAACTGATGCACTTTCGAATTTAAAAACACTCATTACCCTTTACTCTTCACCCTTTACTTCTTCTGTTCACCCAATTGTCATCAAGCTTTCAAAGCGATGTCGTTAACAATTTATACGTTCTATTTAAAATTTCATTGACATCTCTTCTTTAGTAGCGCATTCTCTGTCTCCAACTTTTTTCACGATGAAGCGTACTTATCAACCATCCAAGCGTACACGAAAACAACAATTCGGCTTTCGCGCCCGCATGGCGACCAAAAATGGTCGCGCCATTTTAAGTCGTCGTCGTCGTCACGGCCGCAAGCGTCTTCTTCCTAAAGGCGTCGAGCTTCACTTTAAGCGTCATACCGAAGCTTAGGCTAAGTTGCAAAGCAACTCAGATTTTGAGTATTTGAAGTTTGAGTTTGAGTTCAACAGGCTTCGCTCCGTTGTCTAAGGAAGCATCCATGAAACTCTCTCCTCTTGCAAAACTTTCCCTTCCTCGTGAGGCACGTCTTCGTTTGGGGCCTCAATACAACGCTGTCCGCGAACATGGCATTTCTGCCTATGGTCCTTTCTTTCGCCTAGCTTGTTTGAAGAGAGAAACGGAAACTACCCAGCTTGGAATCATCGTTTCTAAACGCGTTGGCCCCGCAGTAACGCGAAATAAAACCAAACGTCGCTTTCGAGAAATTTATCGCAACCAGCGTTCTCATCTCCAACAAAACATTTGGCTAGTCCTCATTGCTGCACCAAAAGCAGCAACAGCTTCCTTCCAAGAATTAGAGCAGGAGTGGTTGCGACTTGGGAAAAAACTTTCTGTTTTTATTGCTCTATGTTGATTCTCCTCCTCCAACTTCCTGCTTATCTTCATCGGTGGCTCCTCTCTCCGCTCCTTCACGCGCTCTGCGGCCCAGGATGTGGCTGCCGTTTTGCACCGAGCTGTTCCGAGTATTGGATTGAATCAATAAAAAAACATGGCCCACTCCGGGGTCTCCGCTTTAGTCTTACCCGCCTTGCTCGTTGTCATCCTTGGAATCACGGCGGGTATGATCCTATTCCAGCAATAGCTAACATTAGCTATAACAGACAAGTAAAGAGTGAAGGGTAAAGAGTAGTTTTCATATCCGAAATAATTTTTTTAACTCACATTTACTTTTTAACACAACTCCTTTTCAAAAAATAAACCTCAGAAAATAGCACTCTATATTAGCGACAGCCACTCTTTACTCTTCACCCTTTACTCTTCACTTTCTTTTTCTCATGTTCGACCGTACTACTTGGATTGCTGTTTCCCTCTCAATTGCTGGCCTCATTGGATGGCAATACTATAACAACACTCATACGCTCCCTGCCATCAAGACAGAGCGTGCTGCTGAACAAGCCGCCTCAACAACCCCTGTAAAAGCCGCTCCGCAGGTGCCCCCAATTACCCCGGTTCCTACAGCTCCGATTCCTCAACTGACAGCACGCCGCGAAACACTCGATACAGCAAAAGCGGAATATCTTTTTGAAAATAATATTGGCGGCATCGAAAGCATCACCCTCTTTCTTCATCTAGGCGAACAAGATCACAGTCTTCAACTCAATACTCTCTCTCCTACTCCCATTGGTACACTCTTAGAAGCTCCAGGAAAAGTGGTCGAAGGATTTTCGATGACTGCTGATAAAAAAGCTGGCAAAAGTTCTTTTGAACTTCGAGAGCCAAATGGGTTGATGATTAACAAATTTTTTACACTCCCTCAAACGACAGGATCTCCCGAAGAATATTCCGTTGGATTGGATGTTACCTTTAGCAATACAAGCAAGCTGCCACTTGATACTCCCTCTTATTTGTTGGCTGCAGGTGGTGCTACGCCGGTTCATTATACGGACGCGCCAAGGTACACCTGTTTTGATTGGTTTTGCGAAGGCAAGATGACAACAATCGATGTCAATTGGTTTACGCCTACGCATGTTCCCTTTCTTGGCACTGAACTCCGTGCCGCACGCCCATTTTATGAAATGAGCCATCCTGGCATCTCGTGGGCCGCCGTGACGAGTCAATATTTTTGCACGATCCTCACCGGGAAAGACAAGGGCATCACTGGCGCTTGGGCCACTCGCTTTGACACATCACTCCTCTCACAGCGCACCCAAAAACCGATCTCCGGCATTGCGGGAGGACTGCAGTTAGAACCACTTCATTTGGCTCCGGGCGAATCAGTCTCCTATCATTTTACGATTTTTGCCGGACCAAAAGATTTTAAAGGCTTAGAAAAAATCGGCGGAGGTCAACAAGCTGTCATGAATTTTGGAATGTTCCACTTAGTCTCCGAGTTTTTACTTTGGGCCATGAACTCGCTGAAAGTCCTTCTCGGAAACTATGCAGCAGCAATTATTATTCTGACACTCTTGATTAAATCAGCACTCTGGCCGATCCAAAATAAAGCGACGAACTCGATGCGCCGCATGCAACTCCTCTCTCCCAAAATGACGGAGCTTCGTGAAAAATATAAAGCTAATCCCACCAAGATGAATGAAGAGCTGATGAAGCTCTACAAGCAGTATGGCGTCAATCCGTTTGGAGGATGTCTTCCGATGCTCGTACAGATTCCGGTCTTCTTCGGCTTCTACTCGATGTTAGGAACAGCGATCGAGCTGCGCAATTCTCACTTCCTCTGGATTCACGATCTCTCGCAGCCTGACACGATTGCTCATTTCATGAACATGCCGATCAATCTGCTGCCGATCATCATGGCTGGAACCATGCTTTGGCAAATGACCCTCTCTCCTAAAGGCGGAGACCCTGCGCAACAACGAATGATGTACCTCATGCCGATTGTCTTTTTAAGCTTCTGTTATAATTTTGCTTCGGCGCTAGCACTCTACTGGACGACGCAAAATATTTTTTCGATTGTCCAACTTTATGCTACGCGCAACAAGCCACTACCGAAGCTGGATGTAGTGAAGAAAAAAGTGAAGCGTAAAGGGTAAAGAGTGAAGAGTAGCTAGCGCAAATAGTGATGCTCCATTTTATAAGTGCGGTTTTTTTAAATGGCATGTGTGGCCCTTTCAACCGCGAAGTGCAACACGTGAAAAAAAATAGAAAGGCTACATGATGATGGTAATCTTTAAGGTGTCAAAACCAAGGAGATTATCATGGCCAGAGGCTATCATCATGTAACCAGAGACAAACGATCTCA
>JAPLTJ010000112.1 GCA_026398175.1 Verrucomicrobiia bacterium
CACTCATGAAGCAAATCGATGAAAAGCCTCCGAGAGCCGGATGCTGCAAATCGGCAAGTCCGGTTCGATGAGGGGTAGAGGTAAAACGGTCATTGGCTTTATGCCTGTCACTCCGTAACCTCTGCCTACTCTACACGCTCTGCCCCTAAACTTTTCAACGCTTCAACGTCGCGAAAGTGACTCACCGATGATCTACTTTTCTTACAAGAAAGTGACCCACACTCTGAATGAATTGAACAAGAAGAATCAAAATTAAAACTGTCACCACCATGACCGTAGCATCAAAGCGCTGGTATCCGTAGCGAATGCCGATATCTCCTAGACCGCCGCCGCCGATGGCTCCTGCCATGGCTGAATAGTTGACTAGCGTGATCATCGTGATCGTCACGCTATTCAAAATGCCGGGCAATGCTTCCGGCAAAAGAATTTTCGTGATCATTTGAAAAGGTCGCAATCCCATTGCTTGGGCAGCATCCATGAGGCCAGAAGGAATTTCCATCAAGGTTCCTTCGACAAGTCGCGCCATGAAAGGAATAGCAGCGACCGTGAGTGGTACAATCGCAGCAACCGTTCCAATGCTGGTGCCAACGATGAATCGCGTGAAGGGAATAATGGCTACCAGAAGAATGATGAAAGGAATAGAACGACCTGCATTAACGAGCATTTCGAGGGTTTTTTGGACGCGCGGGAGTGGCAAGATCTGGCCTGGGCGCGTGATATGCAGAATGACCCCAAGCATTAATCCGAGGAGAGAAGCCACGAGCGTCGAGAAAAAAACCATGAGCATGGTTTCGCCTAATGCGGCTACGAGTAATTTAATGATTGGTTCTGACATAACCGAGGACTTCCAATTGAATGTTATTTTGAATGAAAAATTGTTGAGCGGCCTTGCATTGATGCTGCGTTCCAAAAAGTTCTGCAAGGAGATAACCAAATTTGACTCCTCCTGCATATTCAACATCGGCGCTGAGAATGCTGATATCGATATTAAAAAAGCGACAAGCCTCTGAGATGAGTGGTTTGTCGACCGTGTTGCCCGTGAACCCAAGCTTCACCAAGGGATAGCTCTGATCGCACGGTGTCGATTTCATGCGAGCCACATACTCCTCAGGAATTTTGAGATGGAAGGTAGCATTAATAAATTCACGAGCAATCGGAGTGGCAGCATTGCTAAAGAAAGAAGTGACGCTGCCTCTTTCTATCAACTTGCCTTGATCCAGAATGGCCACTTCATCGCAAATGGTTTTGATGACATCCATTTCGTGAGTGATGAGCAAGATGGTAAGTCCTAATTTTCGATTAATTTTTTGAAGGAGGTTCAAGATGGAGTGCGTTGTTTTAGGATCCAACGCGGAGGTCGCTTCATCACAGAGCAGTACTTTGGGAGAGGGGGCCAAAGCTCTTGCAATAGCAACGCGCTGCTTTTGCCCTCCCGAGAGCTCCGCAGGATAGGCCATGGCTCGATCTTCGAGGCCGACCAGTTGAAGTAACTCTCCAACGCTTTGGTTGATTTCTTTTTTGGAATGACCCGTTAATTCCAATGGTAATGCAATATTTCCAAAAACAGTCCGCGAAGAGAGTAAATGAAATTGTTGGAAAATCATTCCCATTTTTCGACGTACTTCGGTTAACTCTTCACGGTTGAGGTGCATGAGATTCATCCCATCAACAAGGACAGAGCCTTGATCGGGACGCTCGAGAAGATTGACCATGCGAATCAAAGTGCTTTTTCCAGCTCCAGAAGCTCCAATGATCCCCATTATTTTTCCAGCAGGAACATGAAGGTTAATATTTTGAAGAGCGGAGACACTGCTGGAACCAGAGTGATACTTTTTATAAATGCCGTTCAGCTTAATCATGGGAAGGAATATTTAATGATGTCTTCAAAAGAGTCGTTCTTGGAGATGCTGGCACGAGGAGAGGTTCTTCCATACTTGCTGGCACCAAGAAAAATTGGCCTGGTCCGAACGTCTGGATACCACAACGAACAGTTCCTGTAAGGCAGGTGATCAATGAAAAATTGTTTTCCTCTCTTGCAAGACGGGGCTTGTCGAGTGTCCATTTTTCTATTTGAAAATAGGGAGAGTCAGCAATGATGAGGGCATCTTGAGATTGGATGCTTGGCTCATAGTCCTCAAAGTTAATCGAGGCTAAGGACTCCGCAAGGTGCAGCTGGCGCGGCTTGCCATCGAGGCCGTTGCGATTCCAATCAAAGACGCGATAGGTTGTGTCGCTGTTTTGCTGGATTTCAGCAATCAAGATTCCTTTTCCAAGAGCATGAAGACGACCGCTTGGAATGAACATGCTCTCTCCAGCATGGACTGGAATTCGGTGTAGGGTTGATTCAATCGTGCCGTCATGCAGCGCTTGTTCAAATTGTTCACGCTTAACTCCTCGACGTAAACCGACATCGATCGTCGCTCCTGGATCTGCATGCAAAACGTACCAACATTCTGTTTTGGCCTCGCCGCCAAGATGCTTGGCTACCGCTTCTGGAGGGTGAACTTGAAGAGAGAGAACTTCAGCAGCATCGAGGATCTTGCAGAGGAGAGGGAAGCGTGGTGAAGAATTTTTTAAATGGAGCGCGCCAAAAATCTTCTCGCAATGCTCTGTCCAAAGTTTCTGCAACGTCTTTCCAGTGAGAGAACCTTCTGCAACGATGCTCTGTGCCTCTGGGCGATCGACAATGGCCCAAAGCTCACCAATTTTTTTTTTCGGAGGAAGAGAAAAATGCAAGAGCGTCTCCAACCGGCGTCCTCCCCACGGGCGCTCCATAAAAATTGGTTGAAAGGTAATCGGATCGTTCGACATGGGTGCTATTTCAAGGAAAGGAAAAGCAGGATAACTACTTCTTTTATGAGAAGCAAATAGAAGGAGAGGTTTTTTGCAATTACGCCGTTTTGTGAGATATTGTAAGGCTCTTAAATTAAAATTGATTATTATGAAGTTCCCCTCTGGTTTTTGCTTATTATTTTTATTGCTCCATGCACTTGCTGTGGCCCAAGAGAGCCGCGATGCTGCTTTGGTTCAGCCAGCAGCTTCACAAGATTGCATCCAGGGGTAAAAACAGTTCTCCTTAATGATGTTTCGTTGTGGAGCTCCAGAGGGCGGTGGCGAGCGCAATCAGCCAGGCGAAGGAAGAGATCCTGGAAATAATGGCAGGGATCCGCGCTTTGATCATGATAACGATGAGGGTGATGATAATCCTGATGAGCAGCGTGGAGATCCTCAGCATCTTGGTGCTCAAGAGGAAGCGCCGAGAGCGATACAGATAAATCCAATAATTCAAGAAGGAGATGAATTGGAAAATCGAGCTGGAATAAATGAGCTGCAAGCACAAGCTGCAAGAACGTTAGCAACACAACAAGACATGCAACAAAAAACATGGCTCGACCATTTCATGGAAGCATTTGGTAATCCGTTGAAGACCTTATTGAGATTAAAGGATGCTGTCGTTGAAAAAGTACCGCTTAATTAGAATTGTTACTCACATGGCCCCTTTGCTGAATATTCCTGAGGAACAACGTTTGAATTATTGTCACGAGTGGGCTCGCTCTCGACAAGGTCGGATGACTGATGCGGCGATGACAACGTTATTCAATGAAATCAGGCGGAATGGTCCTCTGATGGGACTGTCTTTGGCTGTGGCTCAGCAATAGACTTTTTTGAGCTTGGGTTTCAGCTGATCTTTTGGTAGAGAGGATGGTTCGTTTAAAAAACTAATCATCTCCATGTCATCTATTATCCAAAATCCCCACGATCGTTTCTTCCGCGCCAGCATGGGCAATCCGCGAGTGGCGCTTCA
>JAPLTJ010000040.1 GCA_026398175.1 Verrucomicrobiia bacterium
ACTCGTCTTCGAGGACGCGCTCCTCGAGGAGAGAGGCTGCATATGAGTGCTCCTCATGGACATTGGAGAACTACTACTATGATCTCTTCCATTCGGTTAGATGGGAGCACCGCATGCATGGCCATTGAAGGAGCAATGGATACAGAAGTCTTTCGTTCCTATGTGAGTGAGGTTCTCTGTCCAAGCCTTAAAGAAGGCGACATGGTTGTCATGGATAATCTGTCAGTTCATAAGAGTGAAATAGCAATTGCTATGATTGAAAAAGTTGGAGCCTCCGTTCACTTTCTTCCTGCCTACTCGCCGGATCTTATACCATCTCCCCAAAATAAATGGACTATAAGACGCTGGAAGTTTGGTGTTGAGCAAGGCGGAAGAGTGCAGCGCTATGCGAACATAACGCCAGATCTGACAACGAAGCTCAGCGCCAAAATAACAAGTCAGATGGTCTATTTTAGGGAGATGGTATTAATCCGATTGAGAAAATGTGGAGTAAAGTCAAAGCTCTGCTTCGTGCTATTGAAGCAAGAAGTCATCCTGATCTTATTGAGGCTATAGCCTCTGCGCTCAGTCGAATCACCTCACAAGATGCTCTTGGGTACTTCGCTTCTTGCGGCTATAGTTTTATTTAAAATGCTCTAGCGATGTTGTTGCGAGATCAAAATTTAGCATCCCTTCTTTTGCTGCTCCTCCTTCACGTCAAAGAGAGATGGAGGCTTTCCCTGTAGCAACAACACCGAGAATAGAAGATGCTAAAAAACATCTTTCAAGCCTCCAGAATATTAAGCTGGCTCCTATCAATCGGAAGAATTTTCTGGGTCGTCGAGGTTTAACGGGTCGTCAGCAAAGACAGAGTTTTATGACAGAAGTGCAAAATTTTTCTCCTCTACCTTCCAGCGCTGCCTCTACTGAATCGTTAAGCTCGTTAAGCACAGATGGGCAACTTTAATAAAAAAGTTAAATTCTTTTTAAAAGTTGACTCAATATTTTTTCAGTTACTTTTTGTTTAAAGACTAAACGCTCTTCCGGGAAAAATTCCTGCCAAACCTCTGTCGGTTTTCCTGCATGAGTTATTGCTAAGAAAATAGTCCCGACTGGCTTTTCCTTGCTGCCTCCCGCTGGGCCTGCAATGCCGGTGGTAGCAAGTCCAAACGTGGCACCACTTTTTTTCTGAATTCCTTCAGCCATCGCCTGGGCAACTTCAGCGCTGATGGCTCCATGTTTTTCAATCAAGTCAGCAGGGACTTCAAGTAATCTCGTCTTGGCTTCATTGGAATAACAAACAACTCCTTCCAAAAAAACAGCAGAGGCACCTGGGATATTAGTCAACGTATGCGCCAAAAGGCCGCCAGTACATGACTCTGCTGTTGCCACGGTTTGGGAAGCACCTGCTAATTTTTCCACCAGCTCTGCAGCGACTAGATCTAACCGCTGACTCATTTTTTAACTTTCTTAGATTTTAGAATCTTGCGAGGTTCTTTTTCTTCCTTCACTACGATTTTTTTTGAATCATTCCAGAGTGACTCTAAATCATAAATCTTACGCAACTCTTGATGAAAAATATGAACAATAATATTTCCAAAATCGATGACGATCCATCGGCTTCCTGGATAGGCATCATCAGCATGTGGTGGAATCCCCTTCTCCGTCCGCATACGATCTCGAATGGAGCTTGCAACGGCTTTAATCTGCGGTTCTGAAGAGGCAGAGACGATGACAAAAAAATCGGCGAAGGAGGAGATTGCTCGGAGATCCAAAATAATGGGATCCTCTGCTTTTTTATCAAGGGCGGCTTCAACGCAGAAGCGAGCGAGTGCTTCTTCGGCATCTATGTCTTTAGGGCTGGTTACTTTTTTGACAACTGTTTTTTTAGGACTTGTTGCTTTTTTGACAACCGTTTTTTCAGCAGTCTCTTTTTTGGTAGAGCTTTTTCGTTTTAATGTAGTCATGGATGGATGAAGGAAGAAGATAGTCGACGTTTTTGTTTTTGGCGAGACGTTCTCGAATTTCTGTAGAAGAAATATCGATGCAACGATCTAACAGAATGGGATCAGCCATCGAATTTCGGAGAATGGGGCCAGTCATTGAATTTCGTGAAAGAACGACAAACGAAACAAGTCTTTGCAACTCTTCACTCTCTTTCCATCCAGGGAAACCAGCAAGTTGATCTTCGCCGATGAGAAAAACAAAAGTTGCTTCACGATGTTCTTGTTGAAGCTCTTTGACCGTATCGATGGTAAAAGAAGGACCAGCTCTAAAAAGTTCTCGCGTGTCAACACTCCAGCCATTTCTTCCCGCAATAGCCAATTCTATCATGGCTACCCGATCAGCCGCAGATGCCGCTGGAGGCTGGTTTGTTTTGTAGGGAGAAATTTTTGCAGGAATAAAAATCAATTGATCCAGTTTTAATTTTTCAAAAGCTGTCTCTGCCAAAATCAGATGTCCCAAATGAATCGGATCAAAGGTGCCACCGAAGAGGCCGATGAGGGAAGCTGAAGGAGAAAAAGAATTCACAGGGATGGAAGCGATGGAAGGGATGAAGAAAATTATTATTTTAGCTTTTTAAATTAGATCTCAATAAATTTTAGTGAAACTTTTTAAAATCTCATGTCACTTTTTAAAACCTTCTTTTTATTGGTAGAGCAAAAACGGTTGCCGTTCACAACGAAAATGATTCAGAAACGGCGTCCAGCTAGCAATGATTTGTTCTGGGGATTTTCGGGCGAGTTGTTCTTTAATGCTGGAGCTTCCGTAGACTTTATAAAAAAGATTTAATTTTTCGTGTGGAGCACGAGCAATGAGGGTTCCATGAGTCTGATGATAGCTTGCTGCTAGCAGGTAGAGTGAGGCTGCAGCAAGATTGCCGCTCCTAGGATTGATTTTAAAACGAACGCCTTTGCCGCAGCGTGTCATATAAGGATAGACCCCCATCCCATTACATTTTGAGAGCAAATAGGGATACATTGCCGGCTTAATCCAGTGAGCTGTAAAAAATTCAAAGGCTGAAGTTGTTCCAATGCCAATGTCAATCCCATCACCCAACTCACTCACCACGCCTGTGACCACATAGTAAAAAGGAGAAAGGGCATTGGGAATGTTGGGAGAAGGTTTCACCCAAGCAAGTCCTATATTAGACCAGGCCATCGAGCGAGACCAGCCACGCATCCGAATAACTTTGAGATCCGCTTTGATAGGACTCATCCATCCTTTTTCATTCGCCATGAGAGCCAGCTCTCCCATCGTCATTCCATGGACGTAAGGCACTGGAAGTTGTCCGACAAAAGAAACCCATTGAGGATCAAGCGGCATTCCCTCGATACGCTCTCCACCGAGAGGATTTGGTCGATCGAGGATCACAAATTCCTTATGCTGCTCCGCACAAGCCTGAAGGCACTTCGCCATGGTGCTGATGTAGGTGTAGCTGCGACATCCAATATCTTGCATGTCAAAAACCAGGACATCAATGCCAGCCAACATTTGTGGCGTTGGCTTGCGCGTATCGCCGTAGAGAGAGAAAGCCGTTAAGCCAGTCAGACGATCGCGTCGGGAGCGAACATCGACGCCTGCTTTTTCCACGCCATCGAGGCCATGTTCAGGCGTGTAAAGCGCAACGAGGTGCACATTCTTTTTTAAAACAAGTCGGGTCAAGACGCCATGTTGATTCACTCCTGTTTGATTCGTGACAAGACCGACACGTTTTCCGCGCAGCAGATCAAAATGATGTTCTGCCAGCACATCGATGCCAAGGTCGACAGCAGAGGCGGCATGTGACATGAGAAGGAAACAAAAAATGAAAAAAAGTGCCCGCACCTCATGGAATCTTAGTCCTTGCTTTGCAGCAACAGTTGTCAGTTGTCGGTTGTCAGTTGTCAGTTTTTTTTGCTTCATAATAAATAATTGTGTATATGATTAACCGAGAGCTTACAACCGTGTTGTTGATTTATTCAATAACACCAATTTTAACTACGATGAACAATCCAAACTTACTGACAACTGACAACCGACAACTGAGAACTGCCATTGCTCCGCAATGGCTCGGCCAGCTTCTTCTCATCGGCGTTCCAGGAACAACCATTGAACCAGCTTTTGCTGATTACATCCGCCGCGTTCAGCCAGGTGGATTCATTCTTTTTGGGCGTAGTATTCAAACGCCTCAACAACTCAGGAATCTGATAGATCATCTACGTGAGCTGAGTGACATTGAACCGATCATTACGATTGATCAAGAAGGTGGTCGTGTTTCGCGGCTCAAACTTCTTGGAAACGAGCCTCCCAATGCGCGGCAACTTAGTGAATCAGGAAATCCTGAATTGATTCGGCGCCATGGAAAAATCACGGGCGAGCTGCTGCGTCTTTTTGGATTCAATCTCGATCTTTGTCCTGTTCTCGATATTGCTTTTGATGATGAGACTGACAACTCTCTTCGTGGACGTTGCTATGGAACAACAGCAGCGCAAGTCATGGAGCTAGCAGGTTCTTTTAATGAGGCTTTGCAGGCAACTGGAATTTTAAGTTGTGGAAAGCATTTTCCAGGATACTCCTCTGCTGTGAGCGATCCGCATCACGAACTCTCAGCGCTCCCTCGCCCTCGTACGGAACTCGAGGCACATGAGCTGAAAGTCTTTCGTCATTTTGCACCCATGATCGATAGCATGATGATAGGGCATATTGCTTTTCAAGAACTCGATCCTTCTGGGCTTCCCGCTTCCCTCTCCTCAGCAGTAACAACAAAACTTTTACGCGAGGAGATGGGCTTTGAGGGCCTCGTCATGACCGATGATCTCGATATGGGAGCGATCCTCAATCATTATGGCTTTGAGGAAATGCTACGACTCGGACTAGCCGCTGGTAATGACATCTTGATGATTTGTCATCGCACAGAACTTGCTGAAGAAGCTTTGAAACATCTCGCAACTTTCCCTCAAGAACAACTCGAGCGAGCCCTTGCTAACATCGCACGTTTCAAAGCACGGATGGCACCACCAACTACTTTTTCAGAAGCTGCTTTTAAAAATCTTGATAACCAAGTTTGGCAACTCCGTGTTGACACCCTAGGAGAAGAACAAGCCGCTGAAAAAAGCCCTGAGGATGGGAAGCGTTCGCCGGTGGAAGTTTATTAGAGTCTGTCCAAAAAAATAATTTTTTGACCTGCCTCTGCTTACAGGATACAGGTCAAAGTTACTTGAAGAAAAATAACGATTTTTTGAATCTGCTTTCCATGATTCTCATTGAATCATAAGCAATTCTTTTTAGAAAGTTTAGTTGGTTTTTCCTGTGCCCTGTTAACCTGTAACCTGTCACCTGATCTTGTCCCCGGCGGGAATCGAACCCACATCAAAGATTTAGGAAACCTCTATTCTATCCGTTGAACTACGGGGACATTTAATCCGGATGTTTCATACCCATCTACTGCGGCCTTCGAACAGGGTCTCGTCACGAAGTGTATTAAATATCCGGATTAAGCTCATCATTGTAAACACACAAAAGAAAATTAAAAACTCTTAATTGCTTTTGCATTATTAAAGAAATGCCATACGCTAATTTTTCTAAGGCTGCGCAAAAAATGATTTCCCCCCCCCCATTTAACACCCTGGTCATTTCGATCATCCTATTTAGTCTGGCAGGATATTCTAATCTTAAAGGTCAATCCTCTCAGCAACAGCCATCAGCGCACTTTCCAACAGCTGGCGTTCTTGCTTGTTTTGAAGGAGACGGAGCAACAATGGATCAGGAAATACGGAAAAAAATTCTAATAACCAATTTTAAATATCCTTACATCCGTACAGAAGAAAAATTAGATGCCACTACCAAAGTTCCCATTAGAAAAGAAGTAGCAATGGTTGCTGACCATATTCTTGTAACGCTGGCTCCAGGAGAAGAGCCGCTGCATTTTCTTCAGCAGCTCGATCTTCCTGGTGTCTCTTTAGAAAAAGTTCCGGTCAAATCCGCTCTCTATCGTTTGAACTTAGGAAGCATTGCGCTGGATGCTCTTCCTAACGTGCTTCAAACCATCGCTTCGAAGCACCTCCCTGTCATTAACAGCGAACCTGATTACATTTGCTCTACGATTGACTGTAAGGAAAATAGTAACCTGCCAAACGATCCTCTCTATAAATTACAATATAATTTATGGAAGTCGTGGAGTCTTTCAGAAACAGGTGCTGACAACGGAGTTCCCTTTGCAAGTGGTATTGATGCTGAAAGAGGCTGGAAGATTAGAAATGAAGCGCCTTCCATTGTTGTTGCTGTTATCGATTCTGGAATCCGTTATACCCACGAAGATTTAGCTGGCAACATGTGGCATAATCCCAATCCTGTTTCTGGAGATCTCTACGGCACTAATGCTGTTGCTCATAATGGTGATCCCATGGATGACGAAGGTCATGGCACTCATTGCGCGGGAATCATTGGGGCTGTTGGCGACAATGGTATAGGTATTACTGGAGTTGCATGGAAGGTACAATTGATGGCCTGTAAATTTTTAGACGCTTCTGGAACGGGAGTAATTAGTGATGAGGTAGCGGCCATTGATTATGCCTGTAATCATGGGGCTCGCATTTTAAATTGCAGCTTCGGAACAATCATTCCCTCTGCGGTAGAGAAGGCTGCATTTGAAGAAGCCCGTCATCATCAGATCATCGTTGTGGCTGCCGCAGGAAACAACCATGCGGATAATGATGATAAGAATGGCACCTTCTACAACCTTCCTTCTTACCCAGCTGCCTACAAGTTGGATAATATTGTCTCTGTTGCTTCAACTTCTCTTTTTAGCCAGCTCTCCAACTTTTCCAATTATGGAGCAAAAACAGTTCATTTAGCAGCTCCTGGAGAAGAGATTTACTCGACTTGGTTTAGTCATGATCACTCTTACTATGTCGATTCAGGGACTTCTATGGCAGCTCCTCACGTTACAGGAGCCTTAGCACTGATGATGGAACAGTTTCCCAACCTTTCCTGCCAACAATTGATCGCTCATCTTTTATTCACCACAGACAAGCTTCCCGAGCTAAAAGATAAAACGATTTCTGGAGGGCGTTTGAATCTTTACCATGCTTTGAAAATGGATCCGAAGGAGGATCGTTATTAGTTACGATAGGGGGTGCCATCAATTAAGCACCCCTCTGTTTTAGCGCAGAAAAAAAATGGTGTTGAATTTCAGAGTGAGCAGTCGCGCTACACCCCAGACGTCATTCCTGCGGACGCTGGAATGACGGTAGTGTGATTAGAATTAAGCTAGTAGCAGCTAACAAGGTGGCGCAACCAATCCTGCAGACATGACCAACTTAGTCACTTGTTCCAACGTTAGAGAACTTTCAATCACTTTTTCATTTTGAACAATGATCAAAAATCCTGTCAATGGATTCGGAGAATGAGGCACAAAAACCATCGTCATTTGCCCTCCTAGCTTTGGCTCATTAATTTGACCTGTGACATATCCGACAAGCATGCATCCTGTTGAAGGGCATTCGACGTAGGCAACTCGCTTGAAGCTTCCTGCTGCTTTAATGGTTTTAAAAGATTCCAACGCTTGTTTAACGATGCCATAGATCTGAGCTACGAGTGGGATGCGATGAAATAAAGATTCAATAGCACCCAGCACTTTATTTCCAATCACATGAGTTGTCATAAAACCCAAAACAAGGAGTATAAAAAGTGTTGTAACAAAACCGATCCCTGGAATATTGATCTTAAGAGCACGATATAATGGAGCGGTCACTCCATTGACAAAATTATAAGAAATTTCTAAAACGAGAACCGTCGCAATCAGTGGAACCGCTACGGCAACCCCTGTCAGAAGACGATTGCAGAGGCGATGAAACAATGATTTCACCTCTTCTCGCTCAGCCATCAAGGCTGGAAGCTCATCAGGACTTTTATTATCATTTGGGAAATTATTAAACACGTTCATAAATATTACTTCTAATTTTCAAGACTAATAAAAATCGAAACAATAGCGAGCCTGGAATTGTCCTGCTGTTTTTTTCTGTTCCCTGGTTCCCCTCCCTTGTAACCTGTCTCCTGTAACCTGCAACCTGTTCCAATGTCTCTCTACCTTCGCATTTTTCGTTATTTCAAACAATTTCTCTGGCAGACGTTGTTTTCTCTTTTTTTAATGAGCTTGGGCGTTGCTCTCAATCTCTTAAAGCCGTGGCCATTCAAATATATTGTTGATGGCATCTTGCCCTCAACGTTTGTTGCTGGTAATACCTCTCAGTTGTTTGTAGCACGCTGGCTCGGCTGGACCTCACCTGCTGGACAGATCCTCTTTCTTTCCGGCGCGCTGGTGATCATCACGCTCCTGGCTAGCTGCGTCACTCTGCTCAGCAATATTCTTCTCATTCGCATTGGACTGAAAGGAACACTTAAATTGCGCGCTGATCTTTATGCCTGCCTCCAATCGTTGCCACTTAAATATCACGATGCACGTCGAAGCAGCGATTCCTCTTATCGTGTTGCCTACGATTCTCAATCGATTCAAACGATGTACAACAAAGGCTTCTCAACCATTTTTACGGAAGCGATCACTCTTGTCGCAGCCTTTACTTTGATGATACGCATGGATTGGAAGTTAACGTTGGTTTCGTTTGTGGTACTTCCTGTCGTGATGTTTGGCATTCGTTTTTATTCAGAAAAAATTCGCAAAGCTTCCACTTCCATTCAAGAACGAGAAAGCGACCTGCTCGCTACAACGCAAGAAGGACTCAGCTCCGTTCGCATGATCAGAGCTTTTGGCCGCGAGTCTTTTGAAATAGGCCAGTTCCTTCGCGCTGCCACTCAGAGCTTAGAGGCTAACTTTAAAATGAATGTCACCTCCACGCAGAGCGCGTTGGTCGTGGGAACATTGATGGCTCTGGGAACTTCCTTGATGTATGCGATGGGAGCTTTTCAAGTGCTTCATGGCACATTAACGCTCGGTGATCTCTTAGTCTTTGCCTCTTACCTCACCATGCTCTACACCCCGATAGAACAACTCATTTACACTGCTTGGGCCTTGGAAGGAGCTACTGTCGGAGCTCAACGCTGTTTTGAAGTTCTCGATGAACGCGAAGAGACGGAAGAGCATCCTAATGCTACAACACTCGAGAAGGTCATGGGCGAAATCACTTTTAGTAATGTCTCTTTTTCTTACAATCCAGCAAAAGCGATTTTAAAAAAAATCAACTTGATCATTCCTCCAGGAGAAACCGTTGCTTTTGTCGGCAGCACTGGAACAGGAAAGAGCACTCTCTTGAGTCTGATTCCAAGATTCTACGATCCTTGCGAAGGGGTGGTGCGCATTGATGGGTACGATCTCCGTGATCTGACGAAGGCATCGCTCCGCGCTCAGATCGGTATGGTCTTTCAAGAAACGGTCCTTTTTTCTTCCACCATCAAAGAAAATATCGCCTATGGTCGCGAAGGAGCCACCGATGCCGAAATTATTGAGGCGGCGCGTCGTGCTCAAGCTTATGACTTCATCATGGCGATGCCGCACGGTTTTGACGCACCAGTGGGAGAACGTGGCGGACATCTCAGCGTGGGACAACGTCAACGCATCGGCATTGCGCGTGCATTTTTAAAAAATGCCCCAATCCTACTCCTCGATGAACCAACTTCGGCACTTGATCCCGCTACAGAAAAAGAGATCATGGAAACAATCTTTGAACTCATGAAAGGTCGCACCACGTTGATTGTCACCCACCGCATTGCTACCGTTCATCGCCTTAAGCACATTGTTGTCTTGCAAAACGGAGCCATCGCTCAACAAGGCAGTGGAGAAGAATTGTTGGCGGATGAGGGCGTCTATGCTCGGCTACATCAGGCGATGTAATGAAATTTTTAAAAAAAACTTCTTCCACAATGCCTTCTTTTTTTGTATACCTTTCGCGATTAGACGATATTAATGCTGAAATTGCAGCAGCCTGTCGAGCAAGAGCCAACAAACAACTCTATTAACCGTCATTCCAGCGGACGCTGGAATCCAGGCGAAGATTAATTCATATTTGAGTAGTAGCGTCAAAAAATTTAAAAAGATTGATGAGGGTTAAACAATACTTTTACGAAAACAAAAATAAAGATCCTCAGTCGCTGGATTGACGGCGGTGTAGCTAGAATGTGGCTAGTGGCTGCTTTCTTCTGTTATTGATTTCTATTTTTGACAAGAGTGAAAAAATCTATTTTTGGAAAAGCAAAACATGCAGCTCTTGAAATGAGAATGACCTTAAATCAATTTACTTCTTTAGCGCTCAAAGCACTTATGATGAAGCAAGGTCATTCCAAAAAAACAGCTCTTATTAAGCTCCCGACATATGGAGTCAAAGGAGAAAAAATATTATCAGATGCAGATATTAAACGGTTTCGTGACGAAGATTATTTAATCTCATGAAAAAAAAGAAAATTATTGTTCTCGGTTTTATGGGAGGCTGTCCGATCGCTGGTGTGATCTGGCAACACATTCACTACATCGTTGGATTGCAGCGCCTCGGCCATGAAGTCTACTACGTTGAAGATACTTCACGTTTTCCTTACAATCCGTCCAACTTTGATATCTCCGATGATTATGGCTATGCAGCGCAAACATTGAGAACGCTGGCCAAAGAACATGGTTTTGAGGGCTGCTGGGCCTACTGCGCGCGCTACCGTGAGACTTTTGAAATGGTGGGCATGAAACACGAAGAACTCCTGCAACTTTATAGGGACTCCGATGCCGCACTCAATATTTGTGGCTCTCACAACCTCAATGAAGACTTGGCTCTCATTCCCAACTTAATCTACGTGGAGAGCGATCCAGGCGTGGAGCAGATTAAAGTTGACCAAAACAATCAAGAGACACTCTCGTTTTTAAAACAACATCGCCGTCTTTTTACTTTTGGAGAAAGTATCGGGACGCCGAATTTTTCTGTCCCGACGCATGGCCTCGCTTGGCTGCCAACACGGCAACCTGTCGTGACTGATCTTTGGTGTCACCATGCAGAAGCATTGCCACCAGCACCAGAGGCTCTCTTCACCTCGATCTGCAATTGGTCGACGAGTGGAAAAAAAGATATCACCTGGCGTGATTCTCAATACCTTTGGAGCAAGTCGCTCGAGTTTTTAAAATTTGTGGAGGCCCCTCGCAGCTCGGGAGAAATGTTTGAACTGGCAACTGACATTAAAGAGACAGAGGAGCAAAAACTTTTTGAAAAAAATCAGTGGCGCCTCATCTTGCCTCATGATTTAAGCACTCATTGGAATAGCTATCGTGATTACATCATCGCCTCAAAAGGAGAATTCACCTGTGCCAAAGATCAGTACGTGCGTCTTCATACAGGTTGGTTTAGCGACCGGAGCGCCTGCTATTTAGCGGCTGGCCGGCCCGTCATCACCCAAGAAACCGGCTTTAGCAAATTTTATGGACAGGGAGAAGGCTTGATCGGATTTTCCACCCTTGAAGAAATCGTCGAAGCTGCTCACTCGATCCGTGCTGATTACAAAAAACATTCTCGCGCTGCGCTCGAGATTGCCCGCGAATTTTTCGAAGCAGAAAAAGTTCTTAAGTCGCTACTCGATCGAGCAGGGATTTAAAGGTATCGGGTGTTGTGATTCTGTAGCTGTTGGAAAGCTCCAGACAACTTTTTTTATAGGAATTAGTTTCTAAATCCTTAGCAACTTCTATTACGACAGAGGTCTTAGCTATCATTTCAGAGTCTGCTGTTTTTGCTTTCTCAACGGCATCTTTTTCATCAAGGTCCTCATGGCCTAATTGAACATCATAGATCGGAGATTTGCCATTTTGATTTGTCTTTTTTTGATAGACTGTCTGCCCCTTATCTTCATTAGAAAAGCTGATAATAAAATGAGGAGGATCTCCTTTTTTTTCTATAGAAATTTCAGCAGTCAGGGTGGTGCCCGTTTCACTAGGAAAAGCATAGCTGCTTTTGTTCGGTATTTCAGCAAATTTAAAAGCGCCTTCTATGGCATTTTGGCCATAAGATCCCATCTTTTGATTTGCAATAGCGACAATATCATCGAATGCATCACCGCAGAATGCTTTCATCGTATCAATAGCATTATCACTTCCTATCAGTTCGACTGGTTCTCCTTCAGGGCTTTTCAGTTTGTACGATTTGAAACGTGGAGTTGACACAATATCTTTTTTCAACTGTTCTTCTGGTTGAGAGACACCTTGCTTGGAGGAAATGCTTTCATCTAAAAGATCGATCACTTTTTCCCTTTGCGCTTTGCCACACTGAACATGGCTTCTGGTTGGGACCTCTGAAGGATAGGCTTGTTTATTTATAATCAGACTACCAAGCACACTCTGTGTTGAGTGCTTGATTTGAGTTGTCTCAGGAGGCTCATTTTTCATTTGCACAATTTGATATAAGGAAATTGGCTCAGCATCATTATTGCTATCCCTCTTACTATAACAAAAACAACTTGCAAGGTATTTACCCCAATCACCACAGATACGAGAGATGCGTTGGCAGAAAAATTCTTTGGGAGGAACTGAAGATATTGGTTTTGCTTGGACGCTTTGTTCAGCGCCAATTAATGCTTTCTCACCTCTTGCAAGTACATCGTATACTTCTGACGAACCTCCTGCTGTCAGTAAACTGTCAGTAAACATGATATAAGTATTAAAAATTTCTTTCACTCTACGCCTAGAAAAAATCTTTTCAATGTTCAAAGCTTTCTTTTCTTAAAAAATTAAGAATACTTTCAAAGATGCCTTTCCTTCAACATGCAGCTTATAGTCTAAAGCCTTTTTTTTCAAGCCTCCAGCCTGTCTTTATCGGCTGCGGTTTCGCCGCCAAATATCCAATGGGAGGTGGTAACTTTTCGGTACCGCTCCAATATCTCTTAGGCCTCAAGCGCCTCGGGCGCCGCGGAATTTGGTTAGAAGTACTTCCTGAAAGTGGTGATCCTTCTCTCGATGCAAGTCGTGCGAGAATTTTTGAGCGGCGCATGCGACACTATGGGATTGAGTATTGCTTGCTCTTGGAGCCAAAAATTCTTCAGCAAAAAAAACCGGAAGAGCACGATCTCTCGCAAATGAAATCATACGGTATGACACTTGCCGAACTTCGCGAAGCCGCTCCCTGCGGAACACTCCTCAACTTGAGTTATTCGATCAAGCCTCCCCTCGTCACTCTTTTTGAAAAAAAACTTCTCTGCAGCCTTGATCCCTCTGAAGTTGTCTATTGGATGAACCAGCTAGAAATGGGACAGTCGTACCATGATGAATTTTGGTCCGTGGGACTTTGCATGGATCAGATCGATCGACGGTTGCCAGCTTCTCCAGTACCTTGGAAATCTTTTTTCCCTCTCGTTGATACCCAATTTTTAAAACCACAACCACAACCAATTTTCAAAACGCGCCCGCGCTTCACAACGATCGGCCAATGGTATTGGGATGGGTTGATTGAGCTGGATGGAAAGAATATTGATTTTTCAAAAAAGGCTGCTTTTGAGCCTTATCTCGATCTACCTCGTCGTGTGCCAGGGGCCATTTTTGAATTAGCAATGAATCTCAACAGCGATGATCCAGAACGAAAGCGCCTTCGCAAATTGGGATGGCATGTTGTTTCGCCCCATCGGCTCATGCCAACCCCCGAGCGTTACTATCATTATCTCGAAGGTTCTTTTGCTGAATTCACAGCCGTGAAATTAGAAGCTCAAATGCAAAGTGGCTGGCTGAGTGATCGCGCTGCGGCTTATCTTTCTTTAGGACGTCCCGTTATTACCGAGCCAACAGGAGCAGAAAAATTTCTTCCTAAAGAAAGCGGAATGCTTTTTGCGAGAACCTTGGAAGAGGCTGTGGAGGCAGCTCGCCGTGTGTTACTCGATTGGCCAAAACTCGCCCAGCAAGCTCGTCAAACAGCAGTCGAGTATTTTGATGCAGCCAAGACTCTTCAAAAAATGTTAGCTTAAATAAAACATCATGATTGATTCTTCCCTCCTACTTAGACTAACCTAGTCCCTTCATATCCCATCAATGTCCAAAGATATTTTCAAAAAATGCCGCGAGTATCATGACTCGAAAGATGCACGTGCTCAAGGATTCTATCCTTACTTTCGACGTATTGACGACAGCGAAGGAAATCATGTGATCTGCGAAGGAAAGCGGAAAATCATGATCGGTTCTAATAATTACTTAGGCCTTGCTCAAGACCCTCGCGTGATTGAGGCTGCCTGCGACGCCACACGTCGATTTGGTGCTGGTTGCACCGGTTCTCGTTTGCTCAATGGAACGATTAGCCTGCATGAGGAGCTTGAGTCTGCTTTAGCCGATTTTTTACAACGAGAGTCAGTCCTTCTTTTTTCAACAGGATTTTTTGCCAATCAGGGAGCTCTGACAGCATTGACCGAAGCAGAAGACGCCATCCTTTGCGATCGTGAAAACCACGCGAGCATCATTGAGGGTTGTCAAACTTCTGTAGCACGCCTGGTCCCCTATCGTCACAATTCCGCGCCAGCTCTTCGCAACCGTTTAAAAAGACTTCCTGAAGATGCAGGAAAATTGGTTGTGATGGATGGTGTTTTTAGCATGTCCGGAGATATTGCTGACCTTCCTTCGATGATTGAAGTTAGCAAGGAATATGGTGGTGTCATGTATGTCGACGAAGCCCATTCTCTCGGAGTCTTGGGACCACAAGGTCGCGGAACGGTGCATCACTTTGGCGTCAATGATGACGTTCCTATCGTTATGGGAACTTTTTCAAAATCCTTAGGATCGATGGGCGGCTTTATTGCGGGCTCTCAAGAGATGATCGAATTTCTGAAACACAAAGCACGTTGTCTCATTTTCACAGCGGCTCTTGCCCCTGCCGTTGTAGGAGGCGTGTTGAAAGCTCTTGAAATCATGCGCAGCGAACCGGAGCGCATTGATCAGCTCTGGAAAAACACTCGCAAGATGCACGAAGGCTTCAAATCGCTTGGGTTTAATATCGGTTCTACTCAAACACCGATTGTTCCGATCTTGATTGGCAGCGAGGCAAGGTCCTTTACTTTCGCGCAACGTTTATTTGAAGAGGGTGTTTTTGCTACCCCTGCAATTTATCCAGCTGTTCGTTATGGTGAAGCCATCGTGCGAACCAGCTTCATGTCAACGCATACAGAAAAAGATCTCGATTTCATTTTAGAAATCTTTGCAAAATTAGCTCGTGAACTAGGAACCTTCGATGATCCCGTCTACACACAACCAGGCCGCCGACGCAACATTTTCGATTTTGCACTGCAAGAGCAAGACCGATAGAAAGCTTTTTGAAGAAATCCCGGAGCTCCTTCATGCCAAGGAGCCTCATTTTACGCCTCCTTTTCCAGGGAGCGTCGTCAAACTGATTGAGCCTGAAGGAGCTTTCATCAAGCAGCATGGTAGCATTGTGCCACTTATTGCCTTCCGCCATGGAAAGCCCGTGGGACGGATTGCTGCGATCATCAACCGTTCTCACAATGCTTATAACAAGGACCTTGTTGGGTTTTTTGGATTTTTTGATTTTATTAATGACCCTGCTGTCGCCACAGTCTTATTAGAAGCTGCTGCCGAGATTGTCCAACAAGAAGGAATGACCTCATTACGCGGTCCCTATAACCCTTCGATCAATGATGATTGTGGCCTGCTGACGGAAGGTTTTCATGCACCTTCGTTTGTTTCCATGCCATGGAATCCTCCGTATTATGAATCGCTTTACAAGCACGTAGGCCTCGAGTCCGTGCGCACGCTATATGCGTGGATGGTTCCTCTCCAAGGAGAAACTCCTGAACGTGTTAATAAAATTATTCGTCGCTTGCGCCAGCGTGCCAAAGTAACAATTCGGACATTAGATATGAAAAATTTAAAAAAGGAGATGGAGATCATCCATCGTCTTTACAACAGAACCCTTGATCGCAACTGGGGTTTTTATCCGATCGCACTTGATGATCTCCTCCATGCTGCAGATGACTTAAAAGCCATTGCTGATCCAGACTTGATTCTCTTTGCTTGTATAGATGGCCGTGAAGCGGCCTTCAGCTTGTCACTTCCCAATGTCAATGAGCTTTTCCATGCAGCACGGGGACGCAAAGGAATTTTACGTTTTCTGGAAATGGCGTTGCGCATTCAATTTCAAAGACCAAAAGATATTCGACTTTGCGTTCTTGGTGTCGATCCTGAATATCAAAATAAAGGCCTCAGTGCCCTTTTGTTTTATGAAGCTTTCATGCGAAAGAAAGCCAAATATCAGCGCACCGAGGTCTCTTGGGTGGAAGCGAATAATATGGAAATTTTAGAAGGGGCTGAACTGATGGGTGGCCATCGCGATCGGACTTATCAGATTTTTGAGAAAAGTTTAGGGTCTGTCATCAATTAAACGCGCCTCTGTTTTAGCATAGAAAAATATAATGTTGAACTTTCAGAGTTATTAGCAGCCTGTTCTCGCGAAGGCGGGAATCGCTACACCAAAGACGTCATTCCAGCGGACGCTGGAATCCAGCGACCATCGATCTTTATTTTTGTTTTCGTAAAAGTGCTTTTGATCCTCATCGATCATTTTAAATTTTTTGACGCTATTACCCCAATCTGAATTGACCTTCGCCTAGATTCCGGACCCTGGAATGACGGTGGTGTGACTGAAATAAAGCTAGTAGCGGATTCTTTTTATTGATGGGTTCTTTTTTTAATTTTTATCTCTGTGAATCTCTTGTTAACTGGCTCTACAGGTTTTGTTGGACGTAACTTATTACTTCACGCGCTAAAAGATCCCAAGTTTTCAGCAATTATTCTCCCGGTTAGAAATAAAACAAAATTGCTACAACAGCTCGAGGAAGAAGGAATAGAGCGGCTTCCCGAGCATCTTCATCTTTGCTTAGGTGATGAACATAGTTGTTCTTTAGAAAAAGTCCCCTCTCCCGACATCGCCATTCACTGCGCAGGTCTCACGTTCTCACGGCATCGAGCTGACTATTTTAAAACGAATGTTAAAGGAAGCCTTACGCTCTTAAACGCACTTCCTGAAAATTGTCGACTTCTCGTTTTGTCCTCTCAGTCAGCAGCTGGACCAACGCCAGCTTTGGTTCGCGCGCGGACACGCGAGCACCGCGAAGAACCCCACTCTTGGTATGGCGAATCAAAATTGGCGATGGAAAAAAACCTTTTCCAGCATGCTGGGGGGCGCTTGCTTATTTTGAGGCCGCCCATGATTCTTGGTCCACGTGATAGCGCAACAGTTCCGCTTTTTCAAATGGCACGCGGCTTCCTCAGAATGAAGCCTGGCTTTCAAATCAAGCACTACAGCTGGATTGCAGTCGATGACCTTTGCCGTGCAATATTAATTACAGCAAAAAGTGATTGGCAAAAACTTCCTCACCATAATTATTTTGTTGCAAGCAACGAGACCATCACCGATCTCTCGTTGATTCAAACTACCGCTGATGTTGTTGGAGCCCGTGGCATCACACTTCGGCTCCCACATGTGATGATTCAATGGGTCTCGCTAATCGCTGATAAAATTCCATCCTTGCACAAGCCGCTCCAAAGCCTCGGCCGTGATCGTGTCAAAGAAATCTTGCCTCAACGCTGGGTGGCTGATGGGAGCGAGTTTCAACGTGATTTTGATTGGAAGCCACAAAAATCATTGCTTAAAACTTTGGAAGAAACAGCACGGTGGCTAAAAGTCAAAAGATGAGGAGTGATGATTCAAGAGCATCAAAGGAGAGAGAGGGAAGAGTTGCTAAAAGAAAAAAATCAGCGAAGCCTCTTTGACTCAAACTCAAACGCCCAACTCAAACCGCTGCTTTCTAGCAGCCATGCTGCTAGAAAGCAGCTCTGGTGCGCGGTGGCAGGTTCGAACTGCCGACCCCTACAGTGTCAGTGTAGTGCTCTACCGCTGAGCTAACCGCGCATGATTGAGAGCAAGAGGGTAAATCCGTGTTGCTGCTGAGGCAATCTTTTTTAAAAAAATGTGTCAATTATCATTTTTTTATTGCCCACAAACAAAAGTCATGTCAGGCCATTCAAGTTGCTTTTTTTAAAATTCTTTTTACATGCCTATGAATCAATAATATCATCTTCCAAATTTCCAGTAGCAGCAGTTATTTCCTTTCTTAATTCCTTCAACTTTTCTGCATTTTATGATCCTACCTTTCGCTCTCCTCATGGCCACGGTGCTCAGCTCCACCAATCAAGTTGCTGACCCAACGCCAACCCCGGCTCCAACACCAGAACTTCATCAAAGAGCCCGAGGATTGACGGCTATTAGAACTGCCCTCGGTGCTCTTGCTCCTGGTGAAACGGAGGATGACGAGTTGATCACACAAATTTTTGATCCCAACTCTCCTCAGCAACAAAAAATTTCAGCTTTTCAGCCGATGCCAGCAATGCCGCACACGGTGAAAGAACTTCAATACGCTTCTGGTAATTGGTTTGGACCCCGCGATTTTTTGCACGAACATGGGCTCGACTTTTCCACCGTTTACACGGGCCTGTTCATCGGTAATCCTGTTGGTGGAAAAAGCCAAGGCTTCGCTTATGCCGATACAATCGCTCTTTCACTCATGATCGAAACAGAAAAACTTTTTGGATGTGGATGGAAAGGTGGTCACATCGTCATGAGCGCCATGCAACAAGATGGAGGGTGGCAGGAAAACCTCTCAACAGCTCATATCGGCAATCAATTTACCGTTAATGGCATTGTCGGTGGAACCACGATAAAGTGGGCCAATCTTTATTTGAACCAAGATATCTGGGATGGTCGTGTGAACTTAATTATTGGACGTTGTGCTTCAATGGATGAATTTGATAACTCTCCTGTCCTTTGGAACTATGTCGGAAGTCTTCAAGCTAACCCGACTAACCTTAAAACAACCTGGAGCCCTAATACCAGCTGGGGAAGCCGTATCAAACTGCGCCTCACTCAAGATACCAATATTCGTTATGGCATTTATCAAATCACGACTCCTGGCGTTAACAATTTATGTTGGAATTTCTTTCCTAGCGACAGCGCTTCCATGTTTGCTCAATACACATGGGAGCCTGAATTTTGCAAGCCAGGAAGCACAACAATTTTTGATGGTCTAAAAAAAGAAGATCTTAATCCTGATACTAAATCAGATGATAAATCTTTCAAAAATCCTGTTGATATCTCTCAACTTAAAAAATTGCCTGGGCATTATTTTATTGGTGGTTCTTATACCTCCGAAGGTGTCTCTCAATTTGCATCACAGACTTCCCAAGCAAATGCTTCTGCTTTCTATATTCATGGAGATCAGAAGGTCTATCGTCCGAATCCTACAACAGATGCAGGCCTGCTAGTTTGGACTGAATGGGGGTATTCTCCTGAATCTGAAAATGCTTTCCTTACTTTACAGGCTAAGGGAGGTGCCATTTATCAAGGCTTAATTCCTGGACGTGTTAATGACTTCACAATTTTTGGTTGTGGATATGGACTCTTCGACCCCAATTATGCTTCAGTCCTGAAGTCTCAAGGCAAAGGTGATCCCACTTATGAAATTGTCACCGAACTTGGTTATCGTATCAACTTCTCACGCTTCTTTTACGTGCAACCTGATATTCAATATATCATCAACCCCGGTGGCACAACAGGAGCCATTCCCAATGCATTGGTCTTGGCAGCGCAGGTTGGGATTACGTTCTAAAAAAAGAAAATGATATAACTCCTTCTTTTGCTCTTTGCTGTTTTACTAAAAATATAAGCCACAGCAACTGCATCACTGCAATCGCTGCGACTTTTTGTTGATAAAGAATTAATTAGAGCGTGTCCGCTAAGCGCCAAAGGATCTTTTTAAGGGGATCCGAAGTCTAAAAAGATTTGGGCACAACAAGCGTAAAAAGCTGTTGTGCCCAAAATTGATAGGTTATAATGAGGTATGAAGATCGAAACAACCG
>JAPLTJ010000043.1:5000-20848 GCA_026398175.1 Verrucomicrobiia bacterium
ACTTCATCCCAGTTACCGCCCATACCTTAGGCACCTGCCTCCCTTACGGGTTAGCGCAGCGACTTCGGATACAAGCGACTTCCATGATGTGACGGGCGGTGTGTACAAGGCCCGGGAACGTATTCACGGCGCCGTAGCTGATGCGCCATTACTAGCGATTCCAACTTCATGAAGGCGAGTTGCAGCCTTCAATCCGAACTGGGCCCAGATTTATAGATTTCCTCCACCTCGCGGTCTTGGTTCATTTTGTTCTGGGCATTGTAGTACGTGTGCAGCCCTGGCCGTAAGGGCCATGCTGACTTGACGTCATCCCCACCTTCCTCCCCGTTTCACAGGGCAGTCTGAACAGAGTGCTTCTAACCGAAGTTAGAGTGGCAACAGTTCACAGGGGTTGCGCTCGTTGCGGGACTTAACCCAACATCTCACGACACGAGCTGACGACAGCCATGCAGCACCTGTGCAAATTTCCTCTTGCGAGGATCGCCGGCTTTCACCGACTTAGAGATGCATGTCAAGGCCAGGTAAGGTTCTTCGCGTTGCATCGAATTAAGCCACATACTCCACCGCTTGTGCGGGCCCCCGTCAATTTCTTTAGGTTTTAATCTTGCGACCGTACTTCCCAGGCGGCACGTTTAACGCGTTAGCTCCGGCACGGAAGGGGTCGAATCCTCCCCCACCAAACGTGCAACGTTTACTGCTAGGACTACCGGGGTACCTAATCCCGCCGTGAATTCCAATCTCCTCTACATACCTCTAGCGGAGCAGTATCGAATGCAGTTTAGAGGTTGAGCCTCTAAATTTCACATCCGACTTACCCCACAGCCTGCGCACCCTTTACGCCCAATGAATCCGAACAACGCTTGAGACCTCTGTATTACCGCGGCTGCTGGCACAGAGTTAGCCGTCTCTTCCTCTTAAGGTACTATCACTTTCTTGTTCCCTTATGACAGGAGTTTACGACCCAAGGGCCTTCATCCTCCACGCGGCGTCGCTCCATCAGGGTTTCCCCCATTGTGAAAAATTCTCGACTGCTGCCACCCGTAGGTGTCTGGACCGTGTCTCAGTTCCAGTGTGGCTGGTCGTCCTCTCAGACCAGCTACCCGTCATCGCCTTGGTGAGCCGTTACCTCACCAACTAGCTGATAGGCCGCGAGTTCATCAAGAAGCGCCTTACGGCTTTAACGTCATGAGGATGTCCTCACTAGTCACATGCGGTATTAATTCGCCTTTCGACGAGCTATCCCCCACTTCTCGGCAGATTACTCACGTGTTACGCACCCGTTCGCCACTAAATTTTACAAAGTATTGCTACCCGTAAAATTCCGTTCGACTTGCATGTCTTATCCACGCCGCCAGCGTTCGTTCTGAGCCAGAATCAAACTCTCCGTTGAAAAGTTTGTGGTTTCCGTGCTAAACGGAAACCGTATTCGAGCCCTATTATTATTCCACACTTTCTCGTAAGAAAGCGTGGTAATGGTTCGCTTAATATAATTAAAACTTACTTGTTTTCGACAGAAAACGCACAATTCAGTTTTTGCTGTTTTGTAAATGTAAGTGCTAAAAACTTTAGAGCCTTGAGGGCTCTTCAAATTTTTAGACTATTTGATCCATTCAATGTCCATTTGTGTGCAACATTGAACTAGCGCTATCAAAGATCATTGCCGGTGTCTGCAACCTCAGGAAGCCGCTAATTTACTTGGCAGGCGACCCGTTGTTTTTTGCGCAGACCGGTGAAAGAACAATCCGAATCGGCAACCAGGGGTCACCGTCGGGATGGAAGAGAATACAAGAAATCAATCATGAGTCAACGAATTCTTTTAATTTTTTTTAAAAAAATTTAGAACCCGTCTTATTGCAAATGCAGCAAATGAATTTCAGTGCCAGCAATAATGACCAAGAATAACCAACCAAAAAAAGCAACAGCTACCAGGCGCCAACCCTGTTGCTGTAAGTGTTTCAGCCGGACCTGCAGGCCAACACCTGCCATCGCCATGGCCATGAGAAATGTTGCTAGTGACAAAATAATTTGATCCATGCGAGCAACAAAAAAAGATTCCCCCCATCGCTCCATCATCGTGTGCAATACTCCAACAATTAAAAAACCAAACACAAACCAAACAGAGCTGACTAAGGTATAGATCCCGCCTTGCCGTGAATCCCCTGTTCGCAAGCTCCTCCTCATCAGAAAAAATCCTAAGGCCAGCATGGTCGGAGCCAGAAAAAGAACTCGAAGAAATTTAGTAGATACTCCCGAGTCAATTGAGTCAGGAAGCACTGAAACGGCCGCGATGACTTGAGCAACTTCTTGTAAGCTGGCTCCAGCAAAGACTCCAAATGATAGTGGCGCTATCGGAAAAAAATGTACTATAGCCGTCATGCTCAGCACGCCGATGGTACCAATAAGACTTCCTAGCGGAATAACAAGAGCTACTTCTTCTTTTGTAGCACGCAACGTAGGAGCAACGGAAGCAACTGCTGAAGCACCACAAATGGAAGTGTTGATAGCAAGGAGCAAAGAAAGTGTTTCAGAAAGCCCGGCGCGACGCCCTAGCCATGTAATCCCAACAAGACCTCCGATGACCACACTCGCCACAACAATCATGATGCGCGGTCCCACGTGTGCCAGCAGACCAAAATTACACCGCACTCCAATGAGCACGGTCCCAATACGAAGAAGGTGTTTTGCTGAAAAATGAATTCCGGTTTCTTGTAGCTCCGGAATATGCAGCAAAATCCGTGCCGCAAGCCCCAGTAGTAAAGCCAAAGCCAGAACTCCGATCTGACCTAAACCAGGAAGATGATTCAAATTCATAGCGAGCACAGCAAGGAAACAGGTTAACGCCACTCCTGAACGAAAATGCGAATAGTGAAATTTCATGCTTCATGCTCGTCGAGATTCCATAACTTGAATAATATTGTTTTATTATTAGACATAAGATTAAGTTATAGCTGGCAGCTGAGAAGCAGCTGTTTATTGGTTTGTAGCTTTAAAAGAAATTGCTGCTATTCAAAACGGAAAATGAATTTGAAATATTCTTTATTGCTGGTGAAGAGAGCTGAAGAGATGAAAAAAATCACATGCGCCCCTCAAACCAATAAACCAATAAACCAATAAACCCTCTTCTCTTCCCATGGACTATCGCCTTCAAGTTTTCCGTGAGGTTGCCACTCAACAAAGCATCAGTGCTGCGGCTAAGGCTCTCCGCATTTCTCAGCCAGCAGTCACGCAGCACATCAAACTTCTTGAAGAAACTTTTCACACTCCATTTTTTATTCGATCACGACATGGCATGACCTTAACAGAAGCAGGCATCACCTTGCTGTCACATGCACGTCACATAGCAACGCTTGAAGAAGAGGTTGTTGAAAAATTACGCCAGCCTGGTCAAAAATTCCAAGGCCGCCTGCGCCTTGGCACCAGCAGCACCGTTATGCAATACTATTTGCCGAGAGTGCTTGCTCTTTTTAAAAAACAACACCCTGCTATCACCATTGAAGTCCTAGGAGGAAATAGCACGTCAACAATCGGCGACCTCTTAGATCAACGTATTGACATTGGTCTCATAGAAGCTCCTTGTCGCCGCCGCGATCTGCGCGTGTCTCCTTTTTTTGAAGATGAGATCGTCGTCATCGCTTCCCCAAAAAATCCTCTCTTCAAAAAAAAATCAGTTTCTCTTCACGAGCTTTCCCAATCTGCTTTTATTTTTCGGGAGCAAGGATCAGGGACGCGACAATATGTCGAAGAACATCTTCAACGCGCTAAGATCGCCATCAAGCACCTCAACATTGTTCAAGAATTTCCAAGCAGTGAAGCGATCAAACGAGCCGTTGCCCTGGAAATGGGCCTGGGCTTTGCCTCTCGCATCAGCATCACGAATGAAATCGCGAATGGGACGCTCAAGATTCTCAATATCCCACGACTAAAAATTCACCGACATTTCTCCACCATCTTGTCCTTGGGTCCAGATCCTGTCGGCTTGCGCCAGATTTTTCTCAGGCATTTAACTAGTTAAAATTTTCCTTCAAAAAAATTTTCAAACCTGCCTCCGTTTCCTTGAGTTCGTTGGAGTAAGGGATTGTCCTTCTTCAGAGCCTCTAGGGCTCTCTGAAGAAGGTGGAAATCACAATCCTTCCTATCGCGATTAAAAATTTTCCTTCAAAAAAATTTTCAAACCTGCCGCCGTTTCCTTGAGTTCGTTGGAGCCGCGTGTGATTTTAGCAATGCTGACCTGCAGGTCTTTTGAGATTTGGCGCTGCGATTTTTTTTCTGCCAATAGTTCTTTCACAATAAGGCAGCGCGTCGCCAAGCTTTCGCGCTCTTCGGCGGTTAACAGTAGATCGAAGAGAGAAGAGAGTGTTTTCTTTTTAGAAGCTGATAAACAAAGCTCCAAAAAGCAATTCCAGCCATCATTATTTATAGACATGTTTTTAATATTTTAGTAACCACCGATATCATTGAAAAAATTTAAACCGCGAAATACGCGAAATAGCACGAAAAAGAAATTTATTTTAGCGTCTTTTAGCGAATTTCGCGGTTACTTTTTCTCTTCTTTTGTTTCTCCAAATCGCTCTGCGGCCCAGTTAAGCACTCGCTCCAACATGGTTCGCTCTATCGGAAAGGCATAAGTATCGTCGACCATACGCGCGCTCCCCATTCTATCCAGCATCACAAAGCGAGCCTCTCCTGCTTTTGATTTCTTGTCGCCCTTCAGTTGATGCAGTAAGGCTTTCCTATTTTGAAATGCTGCAGTCTTCAAGGGGAGTTGATAAGCTGTTAGCAATTTTTCAAGATCGCGCAGAACAGAAGCCGCTAAAAATCCAGCCTCAATAGAAAGTTTTGTTTCTACTAGAAGCCCGATGGCAACAGCTTCCCCGTGGCCGAGTCGATACTCTTCAAGGCTCTCCACGGCATGCCCTATGGTATGTCCATAATTGAGCCACTGCCGCAGGCCTGATTCTTTTTCATCGCTCTCCACAATATTTTTTTTGATCAGACAACTTTCATGAATGATATCGAGTAAAAGTTGAGGATCGGTTTTTAGACTACCGACGGAGGTTTGAAGTTTTTGAAAAAGCTCGGCATTGGCAATGAGCGCATGCTTGATGATTTCCACAACTCCATTGCTCCACTGCTCAGGAGGCAACGTTTTCAGAACATCCGTGTCCATAAAAACAGCGAGAGGCTGATAAAAAGACCCTATCAAATTTTTCCCGTGATACGTATTCACTCCGGTCTTCCCTCCAATACTAGCATCGACCATCGCCAGCAGTGTCGTTGGCAAATAAATCACAGGAATCCCGCGGCAATAAGTCGAAGCCAAAAAGCCAATAAGATCCGTGGCGACACCTCCGCCAAGGGCTAGCAGACAGGTATCTCGGCCATACCGCCAATCTAACAAATGGTTTTCTAATCGTTCTTTTGTCTCGCGTGTCTTATGAATTTCCCCCGCTGGAAAATAAAATACCCTGACATCAAGCTCTGCTTTTTCTAATAAATTTCTGACACCAAAAACAGTTTCTTCTGGAACTTGAGTATCGCTGATGATGACGAAGCGCTTATTCAAAGAGCGACAATAGTCGGGCAGCAAAGCAAACACGCCGCTTCCGAGATGAAGCTGACACGACGGATAGAGTTGAATTTCTAGAGATTTAACAGTCACAATTTAGCACTTCGGTTCAACAGCAAGGCGTCTGCCAAAACAAGTGCCACCATGGCTTCCACCACCGGCACAGCACGGATCGCCACGCAAGGATCGTGACGAGAGCCTTCGGGGAGTTGAAAAATAACGGGCGCTCCTTGGAGATCTAGACTCTCTTGAGGCAACTTAATACTCGATGTCGGCTTGAAAGCAACTCGTCCACATAAGGGCATGCCCGTTGAAATGCCGCCAAGAGTTCCTCCGGCATGATTACTCTCTGTTTGAATTTTATTATTTATTTTTACAAAAAAATCATTGTGCGACGATCCGGTCATGCAACTGGCGTTAAATCCTTCTCCTATCTCAAAACCTTTGGAGGCGGGCAAGCTCATCATCGCCTTGGCTAAGATTGCTTCTAATTTTTCATAAATGGGATCTCCGAGGCCCACGGGAAGGCCTGTGGCGACAAACCCAACGGTGCCACCGAGAGAATCACCAACTGTTTTAGCTTCTTCTATTTTTTCCATCATCCGCCCTGCAATTCCATCATCGGGACAAAAAAGTGGACTGCCATCCACCAACGCTCGCAAGGAATCCTGCGCCGGAAGATTCTTGATCTCAACGTCAGCGACAGAATTCAAAAATGCGGTCACTTGCATTTTAAAATGTTTTAGTAATTTTTTAGCAATGGCTCCCGCTGCCACGCGGCAAGCCGTTTCTCGAGCGGAAGCGCGCCCGCCACCACAAGCATCAAAGAGCCCATATTTTTCTAAATAAGTAAAGTTGGCATGCCCAGGACGGAGTTGATTTTTAATCGCCTCATACTTACTTGAGTCAGCATCTTGATTGAAAATAATAATGGAGATCGGAGTCCCTGTTGTTTTTCCTTCGAAAACACCGGAGTAAATTACGGCCAGATCGGCTTCGGCGCGCGGCGACACAAAATCATTTTTGCCAGGAGCTCTCTTCGCAAGGGCAACATTAATTTCTTCTTCGCTAATTTCTAAACCAGCAGGACAACCATCAATAACGACTCCGATGGCCTTGCCATGGGACTCGCCCCAAGTCGTGATGCGAAAAATTGTGCCGAAAGAATTACTGGACATACGATAGGCTGGAGGCTGAAGGCTGAAGGCTAAAGGCTTTTTTTATCACTATGTCGACAATCTCTCCAATAGAATATTGATCCACTGGAATCGTGAGATCAGCAATTTTGTGATAGATAGAATTTCTCATGTCATAATGATCAGCGAAATTTTCATTTCGAATAAAAGTTGGCAGTGGATGTTGTTGTATTCTGCTTTTCCAAACCTCAAAGGAAAGGTCTAAGTAAATCAATCTTCCTCTCTTTTTTAAATTTTTTATATTCTCTTCTTCGAGCACCGCTCCACCGCCTGTCGCCACGACAGCATCATCCAGGGCTGCGAGTGTAGCGATGACTTCTGTTTCAAGATTTCGAAAATAATTTTCTCCATGTTGCAGGCAAATCTCACGAATGCTTTGATGCGGGTTGCCATGCCGCTCCATGATGAGTTCGTCCGTATCAACAAAAAAAATTCCTAGCTTGGCAGCGAGAGCTCTTCCCACAGAAGTTTTGCCGCAGCTTTTAAGTCCAATGAGCACGATGTTCATGAAAGCACCTCAATGTTGGCTCCAATTTTTTGAAAATTATTTGCAAAATTAGGATAACTTTTGGTAATACAGTTGGTATTTAGAATTGTTGTTTCGCCTCGCGTCGCCAGAGCTGCCACAGCTAATGACAAAGCGACACGATGATCGTGATGAGAGTCCACTGTTGCTGCATGCAGAGGAGCTCCCTGGATGATCAGCCCATCGTGCATTTCGGAAATGATGGCTCCCATTTTTTGAAGCTCCTGCGTCATTGCCGATAAACGATCACATTCTTTGGCGCGCGCGATCGCTGCCCCAGTCAGCCGTGTCTCCCCTTCAGCAAAGCAAGCGAGCACGGATAAAATAGGCAAGGCATCAATGCAATCGTTGATGTCGATCGTGATTCCTTTTAAGCGCTCTGATTTTTTGACGCAGATACATTTTTTTTCTGGATAGATGACAAACTGAGCTCCCATCTTTTCTAATATCGAAAAAATCGCTTTGTCTCCTTGGCTGTCATTCCAATCAAGATGATGCAAGGTGAGCTCAGAGCGTGTGATGACTGCTGCCACTAGTGAAAATGCGGCTGAGCTGAAGTCACCAGGAACGTCGTACTCAAAACCTGCATAGCGACTGCCTCCAAAAATTTGATATTTTGCGTAACCATTTCGTTCGTATTTTATTCCGAGCCGATCAAACCAATCGAGGGTGAGATCAATCCACGGTTTTTCTCCAGGATTGGAAACATGAACAGTCGTCGTGCCTGAAACAAAAGCGGCTGCGATTAATAAAGCAGAAACTGGCTGTGAATCTTCTCCGTTCAGATGGGCTTCACCAGCCTGCAATGGCCCTTTGATCATGATAGGAGCGTAACCATCGCCTTTCATCGAAACAGCGGAAACGTTGAGTTGAGTGAGTCCTTCGAGCAGCGGCTTAATAGGCCGATTCGTCCGAATAGAATCATCACCAGTAATCACGGCATCCCCTGAAGTGAGCGCCGCAACGGCCGCAATGAATCGCAAGACGATTCCTGAGTTTCCTGCATCAATAACATCTGCAGGCGAGCGCGGCTTTCCAGCAACACCCGAAATGATGATTTGATTTTTTTGCAACTGAATCTTGGCCCCTAAAAGTTCACAGGCACGCATCATCGCAGTGGCATCAGGAGAATCAAGCGGATGATGAATGATGCTTTCTCCACCAGCAAGACTTGCAAATAAAATGGCGCGCAGCGTGTGTGATTTAGAGGGAGGGATCACAATATCACCACGTAACGTTGATGCTTTGACTTGATAGTTCATCATGAAAATCGCAAGGCTGTTTCAAGAATTCGAATTCGCTTCATCATCTCAGCAAAAGTTTCAAAGGAGATCGTTTGGCTCGCATCCGAATAAGATTTTTCAGGATCGGGATGCACCTCAATCATCAGCCCATCAGCCCCCGCCGCCACTGCTGCATAGGCCATTGGCGGCACAAACTGACGAATGCCCGTGCCATGACTGGGATCCACAATGACAGGAAGATGACTCAATTCATGCAAGATTGGAACGGCAGCAAGATCTAACGTATTGCGAGTGTATGTTTCAAAAGTCCGGATGCCACGTTCACACAAAATGACATTCGGATTTCCCGTTTGCAAAATATATTCTGCTGCCATCAAAAAATCGACGTAGGTCGCTGCCATGCCACGCTTGAGCAAGATCGGCTTTCCCGTTCTTCCTGCGTGCTGGAGCAACGTGAAGTTTTGCATGTTGCGGGCCCCAATTTGCAAAATATCAACATAGCTGGCGATCAAATCGACTTCCTGCGAGTCCATCACTTCTGAGACGCTCAAAAGATGGTGCCGTGCGGCAGCGCGCTGCAAATATTTTAATCCTGTTTCACCTAAGCCTTGAAAATCGTAAGGGGATGTGCGCGGTTTAAAAGCGCCTCCTCTCAAAATAGTCGCCCCTGCAGCCGCGACAGCTAAGGCTGTCCGGTCGATCTGTTCTTCAGACTCAATGGAGCAAGGCCCGGCCATGACAATTAAATTGTCACCTCCAATGCAGCAGTCTTTGATGGAAACCAGAGAACGCTGCTTTTTAGATTCCATCCCTGCTAATTTAAATTTCTGAGTGAAAGGCACCATCGCTTCCACCTGTGGCAAATTCACGAACTGTTGAAAATCAATCCTCTCATCTTCGCCACTCACAATCGCCAAATGAAATTGACCGTTTTCTTCCGTCAAGATCCCGCGAAGGTTCATCCATTGTAAGCGTGACAACAATTCATCAGCCTCTACGCGGAGTGTCTTTTTTTTGAGTATAAGAATCATAAATAGTAACGGTTGAAAAATTGAGGATGAAACAGAGTATTTTTCTAATGGGTTCAGTTATCTTGCTGCGATTTCAAATTTGATATGATTTTTAAATGATGCCTTCTTTGATTTTCTAAACTTCTCAACTCCTCAACCATCTCTACCAACGGTACGTTAGTAGAGGTGAAAATCGTTTTTGCTAACGCCTTTAATTTTTTTGCATCGGCTCCCTCTGCTAATACTTTCACAAACAAAGAGCCGACAACAACTCCATCTGCTGCTCCTAGCACTTGTTGTGCGGTTGCATGATCGGAGATACCAAAACCAACAACAACTGGCAACGATGCTTCGGATTTGAGAGCGGCTATTTTTTGAGAAAAATCATCGGGCAAACCGGATCTCACTCCAGTAGTTCCTTTGCGACAGGCATAATAAAGAAATCCCTGAGCATGTTTGTTGATGATGGCCAATCGCTCCATGCTCGTCGAGGGAGTCACGACATGAATAAATGCCAGTTGATGCTCTCCACATTTTTGTTGCACCGCGTAAGATTCTTCAAAAGGGCAATCGACAATGAGCAACCCATCGGCACCTGCTTCGGAAGCTTCTTTAAAAAAATCAAAGGATGTTGAGGCTGCTAAGATCGGATTGTAATAGCTAAATAAAATAAGAGGGATGTCTGTTTTTTTTCGCAGTGCCTGCACGATTTCTAATACCTGCTTTAAGTGTGTGCCTCCTTGAAGCGCTCGTGCAGTCGCTTGCTGAATCACGGAGCCATCAGCAATAGGATCTGAAAAAGGAATTCCCAATTCTAAAAGATGAACACCTCCTTCTATCAAGGCCAAAGCGGCATTGATGGTTCTCTCTGCTCCACCATCTCCTGCCGTGAGATAAGCAATGCAAACTTTTTGATGGGCAAAAAGCGTTTTGATTTTTTCTAAACTATTTTTCATAGGTCTTCATGATCTGCGGCAAATCTTTATCTCCTCGCCCTGATAAATTCACCAGCACGTATTGTTCTTTAGGTAAGGAAGGCGCTATTTTTATTAAATAAGCTAAGGCATGAGCCGATTCTAAAGCCGGCAAAATTCCTTCCGTTCGCGCCAACATTTTTAAAGCAGCCCCTGCTTCATCATCGCTCGCGACAACATACTCAACACGTCGTTCCTCAAATAATTGCGCGTGCTGCGGCCCCACTGCAGGATAATCGAGTCCAGCCGAAATCGAAGAAGTCGGCGCTATTTGTCCATGCTGATCTTGCAACACATAGGTGTAGCAACCATGCAAGACCCCACGCGTGCCTGCCTGAAAGCGCGCAGCATGTTCTCCTAATTGTGATCCATGTCCTCCAGCTTCAACGCCGATGAGGCGCACGTTAGGATCATTCAAAAAAGCTGAAAAAATTCCGATCGCATTGGAACCTCCGCCCACACACGCGATGACCAGGTCAGGATTTTTAGAAAAAAGATCAATGGATTGGTCGCGACTTTCTTTGCCAATCACAGATTGAAATGTGGCCACCATTTCAGGATAAGGATGCGGCCCCAAGGCCGATCCCAAGCAGTAGTGAGAATGAGGAAATGATTCCGCCCAATCGCGCAGCGCTTCATTGACAGCATCTTTTAACGTCGCGGTCCCATTATTGACTGGCACCACTTCAGCTCCCATCAAACGCATGCGCATCACGTTGGGGGCTTGGCGTTCCATGTCAACGCTCCCCATGTAGATCACACAGGGTAATCCTAAATGCGCACACGCGGCTGCCATTGCCACGCCATGTTGACCAGCGCCCGTTTCCGCAATGATCCGCGTTTTTCCCATGCGTTGAGCGAGGAGACATTGCCCCAAAGCATTATTTAATTTATGCGCCCCAGTATGAAGTAAGTCTTCCCGTTTTAAAAAGATTCGAGGGCCTTGGATCGCTTCCGAAAATCGAGTAACTTCCGTGAGCGCCGTTGGCCTTCCTGCATAATTTTTTAAAAGAGCTGTGAAAGCGCTTTGGAATGAAGGATCTCGATTGCTTGCTTGGAAGGCCTTCTCCAGCTCATTAATGGGAGCCATTAATATTTCAGGCATAAAGCGTCCTCCAAACGCGCCGTAGCGACATTCTGCGGCTTCTAATAAATAATTATTTTTCATGACGTTGTACCTCACTAATAAAATTTTTGATTAAGTTCAGATTTTTGACTCCTGGATTACTTTCAACTCCACTGGACACATCCAGCCCGCTCGGCTGCAACTGCTGCAGGGCAAGAGGCACATTCTCGCATCTCAGCCCGCCAGCTAGAAACCATGGAAAAGGTCCGTCGTAACGAAAAGCATTCCAATCAAAGCAGAGACCCTTTCCGGGATCATGATAATCAAATAATAAATAATCACGCAGTGGATCGCACTGCGTCATCTCGCGGGGAACAATCTCCTCAGGGGACTGCACATAAATGCGCTGCATCTCGGAAGGCAATAAATGATGCTCTCGCCGTGACCTCTCGCCATGAAGTTGTGCAATTTTAATTTGGCACTCATCGCAAAGAAATTTCATTTCAGCAGCAGAATGCTCCGTAAACACAGCCACTGGCTTGGCCTCGGTAAGAGCAAGCGCCGAAGAAATCGCTTGAGCGGTGGCCACATCAATCAAGCGCTTGGAACTCGGATGAAATACTAACCCGATGAAATCAGCACCTGCACGAGCCGCTTCCAACGCGATCGAGGGATCCTTCACACCACAAATTTTAATTAATACACTCATGAATAAAAAACTTTGGATCTTCTGACCGCACGAGTGCTTCGCCAATGAGGATGCCATCAAAACCTGCTTGATGATAAGCACGAGCAAGCGCTGGCGTGGTGATGCCTGATTCGGCAACTCTTAAAATTGTTCTTGGAATTTGAGCGGTTAAATTCAATGCCCTATTCGTATCAATCTCAAATGTTTTGAGATTGCGATTATTGATGCCGATGATCGTGGCACCAGCATCCAGAGCCATGTTCAGCTCCTCCTCATCGTGCACCTCCACTAAAACATCAAGCTGCAAGGCGAGTGCGCTCTTGATGATGGTTGCTGTCTTTGCACCAAGCACTGCCACAATGGCTAGAACAGCGCTCGCTCCCGCCAAGGCCGCCTCTGCAATTTGAATCGGATCGATCACAAAATCTTTTCGCAACACGGGCAAAGGATTCGATGCCAATGCTTCCGTCACTTGAATTAAATCCTGCAAACTACCTCCAAAAAACTTTTCGTCCGTGAGGATGGAAAGCGCACTGGCCCCACCCTGCTGATATCGTCTTGCCAGCCCCACCGGATCCTCAATCTCAGCCAGCAATCCTTTACTAGGAGATCTCCGTTTGATTTCAGCAATCACTGAAAGTCCCGGCTGCTGCAAGGCGGCACTAAAACTTTTCTTGACGGGAACGCTGATCTCCCCGCGCAACAGCTTCGCAAGAGGCGAGGAGGGATCTTTCTTCCTGCGTTGATATAACGCTTGAACCTCCGTTTCTTTTTGAAGAAGGATCGAATGAAGTTGGTTAGTCATGGGAAAGTTCAATGAGTTGATGGAGCAATCGTAATGTTGCTCCGCCATAAAGTGCCTCCCTCGCATGTTCAATCGCCTCTGGGAGCGAGGCGTGGAGACCATAGATGTTGAGGGCTACAGCGGCATTTAAAATCAATGCGTCGCTCACGGCTCCTTTTTTTCCTTCAAATGAATGGCGCAACAAGGCCGCATTCGTACTGGCATCACCCCCTCGCAAGTCTTGATGAGAAGAAGGCGCAAAGCCAAACTCGCGAGGATCGAGTCGAGAACTTTTTATTTCTGTGGGAGTAACTTCTAAAATCGTGGCAACCCCGATGGTGCTCAGCTCATCTAATCCACAACCATGAATGACAATCGATCGCGGCGTTCCTATTTGTTGCAAGACCTTAGCCATAACAAGTGCCAACGGCTCATTCAAGACACCTAGCAAATAATGACTGGCATGAGCAGGATTGAGTAGCGGTCCTAACAAATTCAATGTCGTAGGCAGGTTGAGCTCTCGCCGCAGGGTTTTTAATTTTAATAAGCCAGGATGAAAATGAGGAGCATGGCAAAATCCAAAACCACATTGATCAATCAAGGCGCTAACTTTTTCAGGCGAAAGCTGGATGTTCACACCCAATGTTTCTAGCACGTCGGCAGAACCAGCCCGCGAAGAGACAGCTCGATTCCCATGCTTGGCTATTTTTATACCGCAGATTGCTGCAACAAGAGCGCTGCCTGTTGATATGTTAACCGTGTGAGCTCCATCACCACCGGTACCAACAATGTCTAACGTCACATGTGGCGTGGCGACAGAAATCATTTTCGTTTTAAAAAAATCTATAATACTTGTTATTTCTCCTGCCGTCTCCGGCTTAGCACGCAGCAGCGCTAGGAAAGCAGCTGTTTGAAGAGGACTGCATTCTTCCCTCATTATCTCATCAAAAGATTCTTGGCAGGTGATCGTATCGAGCTCTTCGTGCCGCATTAATGTCTCAATGGCAAATTTTAGTTTCATGATTTTATTCTCCCCTCCGTGATAAAACCTTCTAACAACGTGCTGCCATGAGGTGTTAAAATGGACTCCGGATGAAATTGCACTCCATAAATAGGCAACTCACGATGACTCATTCCCATGATGAGCCTGCTTCCATTTTCAGCCTCCACAACAAGCTCCGGTGACAATGAATGGCGATCGACCGCCAAGGAATGATAACGCCCCGCTTGAAAAGGAAGCGGCAATTTCTGATACAGGCCTTGACGATGATGAAAAACAAAATCGCTCCTGCCATGCACAATTTCAGGAGCTGAAATAATTTTGCTCCCAAGCGCAGTGCCGATGGCTTGATGCCCCAAGCACACTCCCAACAAAGGCAGATGCATTTTTTTCTTGAGGAGATGCTGGAGAAGCTCCACGCAAACACCGGCCTCTTCAGGCCTGCCAGGACCTGGAGAAAGAATGACGCGAGAAGGGTTCCTCCTAAAAATTTCCTCCACACTTATTTTGTCATTTCGGACAACAAGAACTTCTTCTCCCAATGCCGCCACCATTTGATAGAGGTTGTAAGTAAAACTATCGTAGTTATCGATGAGCAACGTCATATTAACATCCTCCTTCGGCAAAGTTGATGGCAGCTATGAGTGAACTTGCTTTTTGACGCGTCTCCTCCGCTTCAGCACTAGGAATGGAATCATAAACAATCCCAGCGCCCGCACGAATCGTCGCAACCCCATCTTTTAACGAGGCCATGCGAATGGAAATGCAGCTATCAAAATTACCGGCATAATCAAGCCGTCCAATCGTGCCTCCATATAAACCACGCCGCGAATTTTCTAATTCATCGATAATCTGCATCGCACGTATTTTAGGAGCGCCGCTCAAAGTGCCTGCTGGAAAGCTCGCCGCCAAGGCATCAAAAAAATCATAAGCTTTACCTAAAGTTCCCGTGACAACAGAAGTGAGATGGCTGACATGAGAATAATGGGTCGCTCTCGCCAATTCTTCAACACGGACGGTCCCGACATCACACACACGTCCCAAATCGTTGCGCGCTAAATCAACTACCATCCGATGTTCGGCCAATTCTTTTTCGTCGGAGAGCAATGCCTCTTCATTTTTTTGATCATGATCTTGATTTAGCCCGGCTAGCCGCTGTCGCGTTCCAGCAATAGGATTAATGCTCACTTTATTTTTATAGACGCAAAGCATCCGCTCTGGAGAAGCTCCCATGATCACCCTATCTTTCAGTGAAAGATAAAACATATAAGGTGCGGGACTCACTTGCCGCAACGCACGATAAACATCGAACGGCTTTGCGCGATAAGTTTTTTTGAAACAACGCGACAGAACGATTTGGAAGGCATCGCCTTTTTGAATGTACTCCTGAGCTCGTTCTACCAACTTGATAAAAGCGGCATCACTCGTGTCACTTTCACACAAAGAACTCCTACTCGCGGACATTGCTGGCGTTGCCATCGAATGACCCAAGGAAGAAGAGATTTTTTTTATGAGATGTGCGATCTTCCTCTGCGCCTCTTGATAGGCCTGCTCAGGATCATCTCCCACATCAACAAGACAACTGACGAGTATCGTTTTTTTCTGATGATCAAACGTGAGCATCGTTTTATAAAAATGAAACGCCATCTCAGGAAGGGCCCTTTCAACCGCGAAGTGCAACACGTGAAAAAAAATAGAAAGGCTACATGATGATGGTAATCTTTAAGGTGTCAAAACCAAGGAGATTATCATGGCCAGAGGCTATCATCATGTAACCAGAGACAAACGATCTCA
>JAPLTJ010000186.1 GCA_026398175.1 Verrucomicrobiia bacterium
AAGATGAAGGCATTCACTCCAGGTTCTCGGAGCCTCGTCGCTTCGCTCCTCGGTACCTCCAACCTTGCGTGAATACCTTCATCTTTGGCTTCTCCACGTGCCATCTAATTCTTCCTTGCCTGCTCGCTTTCCTGTTCCTATCCTCAAGTCTAACCTAACAAAAAGTAACACACCTTTGAGTAACCCATAATGCTAGCTTTTCAGAGCAGAGTGTTGCACTTCACTTTTGAAACGGCGTCTTCTATCGCCTCACCGCTTGAGGAGACCAAGCTGCCCTGCAGTGCTTCTGCTCAGGCGCGCCTCAACGGTTCTCCTGTCTCCGTCCAATTCGCAGAATCTAAAAAAAGCTCTATTAAGATACCACCAACTGCTTTTGCGCTCGCTCAAGAAGAGGCGGCTTATTCGAATTATCAAGCTGCTTTAATTCAACAAACGAAGGAAAAATCTTCTTTATGGAGTTCCCTCTTTGGCTCGAAAGCCCAGAAAGATGTCAAAAAAAGCTTGGCTGTATTGGCCCAGTTTGACCATGAAGACTTTCATTTAGATCAAGCAATCAAGGAAAGCAAAAGGGAATTTCGTGAAAAAGTTGTGGCTGCCGGAGGAAACCCCGATATCGCAGAAGAAGTTTTTCTTGCAACTGCTGAAATCTCAGACCTTCCTTCTTCTTTATCCTTACCTCATGGCACAGCAGCATTCAGTCCTAAGACTAGCGAGCCAGCGACAGTCGCTGGATCAAGTGATAAACCCATGCGGCATCACGTCGAATCTACGTATGTCGATAATGATGCAATTACTCCTCCTGAAAAAGATAGCGGATCGATTGAAGACTCCTCCGAGAAAAAGCAACCCCCTCGTTCTCTCAAAGAATTTATTGCCTCCATCCATAATCTGTCACGAGAAGAAATTATCAGTTTTTTAGAATCTCTTTCTGAACCGGAAGTTAAAAATTTTGCTGCTGCTAACATGGCACAGGATCTGGTTAGCCAATTCGATACTACTTCACTACGAGAACAACTCACCGATCTCTGCTGCTCGGTGAGTCGTAAGGCTCAAGCAGGTATCTCCTTAGAGAGTCCTCAAGCTCAGCAAGCAATCATGGATGCTTTTTTAGAAGTGCCAGCGCCTATTGAAAATCAAGGTCTCCGCAATAGCGGCGTCGATTGTTATCTCAGCAGTGCCTTGCAATGTTTAAGAAATCACGTGGCCAACCTTCCTCCAGCAAGACAGGAAGAGCTTTTAACTTCTCTTCGCGCAAGACATCTTGAAACTCTTTCTCCGGAACAACGTGATTCTCCTCTAGCTGCATTCGGCTCACCATTGACGGCATTTTTAGAAAAGAAATTTGATGGAAGAAATGCATTTGCTGCCGCCTTTCTGCGACAAGAAGTTCATGGCATTATGGAACGCCTCTCGCAGTCACCAGTAAATCCTTCTGCTGCTGCAAGAGAAATTGGAGATAGCATCAATCCAGTAACAGGAAACTCGAGACAACAATGCGATACGAGTGAAGCTCTGGTTGCCCTAATGGAGCACCTCGAAACGCCACGAATCATGCTCAATGAACGTGACACCTATCATGCAACGCGTAGCGCAAGGGTTAGCTATAATGAAGAAGCACGTCAATCTGGAGGAGAATTAATTGTTCCTTTTGGTATTAAAGAAGAAAGCTCGCTCCAAGAGGTTATCCATTCCAATTGGGTTGCTGACTTGACTGGCGATAATGCCCTTGAAGATCCTAATGGTAGCAAACACGATATTTGCCGAGAAAGAGCACTAGTAAATCCACCAAACTCGATCACTATTTCTTTAACAAGGTTTAGAATGAAACCTGCCCAGGAAGGCGGATGGGCGCAAAATTCTCGAGGCCAAGAGATCATTGGTGTTCCCAAAATTGCTGTCGATAGTCTTGGCCGCACCATTCGCGAAAAATTGCACACTCCCATTTCTCATCTCACAGATAATGTCACCTTTCCTACTCGTGATCATGAAGGGGCCCAGGCTGAAGCTACCTATACGCCAACATCCATCATTTGTCACTATGGCGGGGAATCGGCTAATTCAGGGCATTACGCGACCTACCGTAAAGAAAATGAGGGATGGTTTCTCGTTAATGACGCTCAAGTCACTCCAGTTAATTTGGACGATTTGATGGCTGATCGTGGCAACATAACACATCGCCAATTTTTAGAAGAAAACGCTTACGTGGTGAATTTTAAGAAGGTTGTTTGAGACTGGCTGATTTTAGAAAAGCCTGCTTTTTACCAACCTTCTGAATCACTGCTTACTTTTCACGCAACAGAATTTGCATGATGTCCTTTGCATCATGAGCATTCGTCAGGGCTTCACGCGTCACGCGATCATTGAGAAATTTAGCGATTGCTGAAAGTGTCTTGAGGTGCGTCTGAAATTGATCAGAAGGAACAAGAAAGAGGACAACAAAATGGACAGGCTTGTCATCGAGCGACTCAAATTCAATTCCTGTTTGAGAACGTCCAAAAGCAACAACGATTTTATCCACAGCTTCTGAGGAGGCGTGAGGAATGGCCACTCCAAAACCAATGCCCGTGCTCATGGTTTCTTCGCGATGAAAGAGTGCTGCAAGAATATTCTCTTTTTCTTTTTTAGGAAGGTGACCACCCTCTACTAAAAATGAAACAATCTCTTCAATGGCTTGCCACCTCTCAGCGGCAACCATGTTGGGGATAATCTGACCCTCTGAGAGTAATGCCCCCAGTGTCTCTGAAGATTGGGACATCATCACATTATTAATAATCTTATTATTCGAAGCTTATAAACTGGAAGCATCTTCTCCTACCATGTAGCGAGTAAAGCGTCGAATGATAATATTTTCTCCAAGTTCTGTGATTTTGGAGGAAACATAATCTTTAATAGTCAAATCTGGGTTCTTTATGAAGCTCTGTTCCATGAGGCAGATCGTGCTATAAAATTTATCCAACTTGCCATCAACAATTTTTTCCACAATGGCTTCAGGTTTCCCTTTTACTTGCTCGCAATAGATAGCGCGTTCTGCTGCAACCAGCTTAGAATCGACTTGATCACGATTCACTACGATCGGATGACTTGCCGCAATTTGAAGGGTGATGTCTTTGACAAAGTTTCTGAAAATCTCGTTCTTAGCAACAAAATCTGTTTCACAATTGATTTCAACAAGGACTCCTACTTTTCCTTGCAAGTGAATATAGGAAGCAATAACACCCTCTTTAGCGGCGCGTGTTGCTTTTTTATCGGCACTTGCAATTCCGCGTGTGCGGAGAATCGCTTCCGCTTTTTCTGTGTCTCCTTCGGCTTCTTGAAGCGCACGTTTGCAATCCATCATTCCGGCATTTGTTTTTTCGCGGAGTTTCTTAACTAAATTAGGGTCTATCATAACATGCTAACAGGTATCAGGAGACAGGTTTTAATGAAGGAAGTTGTGGTTGAAGAAAGGAAGAACCTCGTTCATTAAGCTTCAACGACGATTAATTCTTGTTCTATAAGGACGATCGGCTCCAGAGAAGCTTCAGGAAGGGCCATTGGCATTTGTTGACGGCTACCGCGTCCTGCCAAAATTCCATCTACTAGCTTTTGGAGAATAATACGAATAGCACGAATAGCATCATCATTACCTGCGATAGGATAATTAACAACTTCTGGATCGCTGTTAGTATCAACAATGGCAACGATAGGAATACCGAGGCGACGAGCTTCAGCAACCGCAATACTCTCCCGAACGGTATCAATGATGACAAGCACATCAGGAAGTTTCTCCATTGTTAGCACTCCACAAAGATTTTTACGAATCTTTGTTGCTTCACGACGCAAAGCACTTGCTTCTGCCTTGTTGATTCGGTGAAAACCAGGACTCTTTTCGAGCTCTTCAAATTCACGAAGACGCTTCACACTTTTGCGAATCGTTACCAAGTTTGTCAAGGTGCCTCCCAACCAGCGTTGGTTGACATAAAATTGCCCACACGCTTCTGCTGCCTCTTTGACGGCTTCTTGCGCCTGTTTCTTGCAGCCTACAAAAAGGATCTTTCCTCCTTGTTGAGCGGTCTTCGAAAGAAAATTACCAGCATCTCGAAGTTGATCAATCGTTTTTGAAAGATCGATAATGTAGATGGAGTTTTTTTCCTCGAGAATGAAATCCTTCATTTTTGGATTCCAGCGTTTTGTCTGGTGTCCGTAGTGGACACCAGCTTCGAGTAGTTCGGTCATGATTTCAACAGACATGAGAAAGTAAGTGAGAGTTTATTGTGTTGTGATGGTAAATTTAAACTTCTCCCGTTTCAGGAGGGTTTGATTCAGAGGAAGCATCTTGCTGAGAAGCTCCAAGAAGAGCTAGATCAAAATTTCTATTTTGTTTAAAGCCTGTACCAGCAGGGATCAGATGTCCCATAATGACATTTTCTTTAAAGCCACGAAGGCGATCAATCTTACCAAGAGTTGCAGCTTCTGTTAAGACACGCGTGGTGTCTTGGAAGGAAGCAGCCGAGATAAAGCTGTCGGTTTCCAAAGAGGCTTTGGTAATACCAAGTAGAACAGGACTTGCTTCAGCTGGCTTACCACCTTTCGCAGTAACCTGACCGTTTTCTTTTTCAAACTCGAGACGATCGATTTGATCTCCCCAGAGGAAAATAGTATCACCAGGTTCCGTAATTTTTACCTTGCGGAGCATCTGCCGAATAATGATCTCAATGTGCTTGTCATTGATTTCAACACCCTGGAGACGATAGACCTCTTGAACTTCGTTCAGAAGATGTTCTTGTAATTCTTGAGGTCCGCAAACTTCTAAGATTTCATGCGGTACAACAGGACCTTCGGTTAACTGCTGCCCCTTCTTTACAAAGTCACCTTTGAAAGCAATGAGGTGCTTGGAAAGCGGAATGAGATGCTCTTCTTCAACGCCAGTTTGTGGATCCTTGACAATCAGTTTGCGTTTACCGCGAACAGTACCGCCAATATCGACAACACCATCAATGCGGGCAATTTCACACGCTTCTTTTGGACGGCGTGCTTCAAAAAGTTCAGCAACACGAGGAAGACCTCCTGTGATATCCTTTGTCTTTGCAATCTTACGTGGTGTTTTAGCCAAACGTTGTCCTGCTTCTACGTGCTGTCCATCCTTGAGCTCCAAGTGAGCTCCAGCAGGAATCGAGTAGCTAGCAATGATTTCTTTTTTCGCATCAACGATCACAAGCTGTGGATGAAGATCCTCTTTGTGTTCGATGACCACTGTTCCCATGATACCAGTCTCTTCATCGACCTCTTTACGGATCGTAACACCAGGAATCATATCACGAAACTCAGCTTTTCCTGCACGCTCTGTAATAATTGGAACGTTGTAAGGATCCCATTGAACAAAGGCAACACCTTTCTTAATAGGAGCACCATCAGCAAGGGAAATCACGGAACCAACAACGACGGCATGACTTTCTAATTCGCGACCATCTTTGCCATAAATACCAATGCTTCCGTTTTTGCTCAGAACAATAAAGGTGCCATCGAGCGCCTCTATGGTCCTCAGATCGTTAAAGCGAATAACACCTTCATTTTTTGCTTTGATGATCGGCTGCTTAAATGTTTGACTTGCGGTTCCTCCAACGTGGAAGGTACGCATGGTGAGCTGAGTTCCAGGCTCACCGATACTTTGAGCAGCAATGATACCAACCGCTTCACCGTGACCGATCATTTCACCATTAGCAAGATTGCGGCCATAGCACATCGCACAAGCCCCGCGCTTACTTTCGCAAGTTAAGACGGAACGAATCTTGAGTTGCTCGTGACCGATCTTAGCAAGTTGAGCGGCAATCTCCTCATCAATGAGCTGATTGACCTTAAGAATTGGTTTGCTTGTAATAGGATCTTTAACCGTCTCGCAACTGACGCGACCGACAATACGAGTTGTCAAGTTCACTACTTCTTCGTCCCCTTCATAAATAGGTCGAACCACAATACCATTGACGGTGCCGCAATCATCTTGAGTGATGATGACATCTTGAGCTGCATCAACAAGCTTGCGCGTCAAGTAACCAGAATCTGCTGTTTTAAGAGCGGTATCTGAAAGACCTTTACGAGCACCGTGAGTTGAGGTGAAGTATTCTAACACGGTCAATCCTTCACGGAAGTTCGAAAGAATCGGCTGATCGATAATTTCACCTGATGGCTTAGCCATCAAACCACGCATTCCAGCTAGCTGAGTCACCTGAGTCCGCGTACCACGAGCTCCTGAGTCGACCATCATGAAGACAGGGTTCATCGTTTTCTGACCATCATTATATTCGAGCGCACGGAAAACGGCGTTGGAAATCTCTTGTCCAGCATGAGTCCAAGTATCTTGAACTTTGTTTTTCCGCTCACCTTCGGTGATAATACCGCGACGATATTGCTTTTGAACTTCTGCAATCTGCTTCTTGGCAATCTCAATCAACGTGATTTTTTCTTTTGGAATGATCATGTCGTTGATACCAACAGAAGCACCGGCTCGTGTTACTTCACGGAAACCAACTTCTTTGAGGCGATCCAATGTTTCAACGGTCTGTTGTTGCCCAACAGCTCTGTAACAATGCCAGATGATGTCACTGAGTTGTTTTTTTCCAGCAACTTTATTATAAAAGCCGAGTTCTTTTGGCCAAATTTCATTGAAGACCACACGTCCTGCTGTTGTTTCAATAACCGCAAGCTCCGTATTTCCATAAACAGTGACAACGCCACGATCTGGATTTTGGAGGCGGATCCGTGTGTGTACGGTAATGGAACCTTCGCTGATTGCCATTTCGACTTCTGAAGCAGAAGCAAAAAGCGGCATGCGCTCTTCTTTTGCCCCAGCAGCAACACGAGGAGTATAAGTCAAGTAGTAACATCCGAGTGGAATATCTTGAGATGGATTGGTAATCGGTTTTCCACTGGAAGGTGAGAAGATATTATTAGGAGCCAACATCAAGGTGCGAGCTTCTAATTGAGCTTCTACAGAAAGCGGAACGTGAACAGCCATTTGGTCACCATCGAAATCAGCATTGTAGGCTGTACAAACGAGTGGGTGAACACGAATAGCTTCTCCTTCGATTAAGATCGGTTCAAAAGCTTGAATCGAAAGTCGGTGCAGTGTTGGAGCGCGGTTGAGAAGAACAGCGTGACCACGAGTTACCTCTTCCAATATATCCCAAACTTCAGCCGTCTGTCGTTCAATGAGTTTTTTAGCACTACGAACGGTATGAACATAGCCAAGCTCCTTGAGGCGGCGAATGATGAATGGTTCAAAAAGAACAAGCGCCATCTTCTTAGGAAGACCGCATTGATTGAGTTTCAATTCAGGCCCAATAACGATAACAGAACGACCTGAGTAATCGACACGTTTACCAAGCAAATTTTGACGGAAACGTCCACTCTTTCCTTTGAGCATATCGCTCAATGATTTTAAAGGACGATTCGCAGCTCCTGTCACAGCGCGGCCATGACGACCATTATCAAAAAGAGCATCGACTGCTTCTTGAAGCATGCGTTTTTCGTTACGAATAATGACTTCAGGGGTCTTGAGTTGGAGCAACGTGCGAAGACGGTTGTTCCGATTGATGACGCGACGATAGAGATCATTCAGATCAGATGTTGCAAAACGACCTCCCTCTAAAGGCACGAGAGGACGAAGATCTGGAGGAATGACCGGAAGTACATTCAAGATCATCCATTCAGGCCGTGTCTTGGAGTTAAGAAATCCTTGAACGAGCTTCATCCGCTTTGTCAATTTCTTGCGAATTTGTTTGCTCTTCGTCTGAGTCATCAACTGCTCAATGACAGTTTGCTCTTTTTTGAGATCCATTGATTCGAGCAATTTATGGATTGCTTCAGCGCCCATACCATAGGTGAAGTCTTCTCCATACTGATCCTCTGCCTCACGGAATTCACTCTCCGTCAGAAGCTGCCCCCGCTCAAAAGGGGTCTTGCCTGGATCAATCACGACATAATCTTCATAATAGATAATCCGCTCTAATTGACGTCCCGTCATATCGAGCATCAATCCAATACGAGAAGGCATACACTTATAGAACCAGATGTGAGTTACAGGAACAGCAAGTTCAATATGCCCCATCCGTTCGCGACGAACACGACTCAAGGTGACCTCAACACCACAACGATCACAAACAACATTCTTATGTTTAATGCGTTTGTACTTTCCGCAAGAACATTCCCAATCACGCGTTGGTCCAAAGATACGTTCACAGAACAATCCTCCTTTTTCCGGCTTAAAAGTACGATAGTTGATGGTTTCAGGATTTTTTATTTCCCCTTTACTCCAAGAGCGCATCATTTCTGGCGAGGCAACGGTAATTTGCACTTGGTCAAAAGATGTGTCATTGGGGTTTCCCAACAAATCGGTCATTTCTTGTTCAATCATAGCTAAGCTTTTTGTAATCGTTTTAACTTATCAATCTATTCTGTAAATATTCTAGGCTATTGCGGCCATATTAACGGACCATATCAATGAAGGTGCGGGCATGCTCTTTGCCGCCTACATCCACATTGAGGCAGAGCCCCTGCATTTCTTTGATGAGAACGTTGAAGGATTCAGGAATACCTGCTTCCAACGAGTTGTCACCTTTGACAATGCTTTCATAAATGCGCGTTCTTCCTTGAACGTCATCCGACTTCACTGTGAGTAATTCTTGCAACGTATAGGCTGCACCGTAAGCTTGAAGTGCCCAGACTTCCATCTCACCAAAGCGCTGACCACCATATTGCGCTTTACCACCAAGTGGCTGCTGGGTGACCAAGGAGTAAGGACCAACGGCACGAGCATGGATTTTATCAGCGACCAAGTGCCCTAACTTGAGCATATACATGATGCCGACGACAACCTCTTGATCAAACGGTTCTCCAGTGAGACCATCATAGAGTTTTGATTTGCCGTTTTCTTGAATCCAAGAGAAACCGTCCTTCTTGCTCGCTTCTTTGAGATACTTACGAATGTCTGCTTCAGCAATACCGTCGAAGACCGGTGTAGCAACTTTAAAGCCGAGCGCTTTAGCTGCAATACCAAGATGCGTTTCGAGTAACTGCCCAACGTTCATACGACTTGGAACACCAAGAGGATTAAGAACGATGTCTACAGGCGTTCCATCAGCCAAGTAAGGCATATCTTCTTCTGGCACAATCTTCGCGACAACACCTTTGTTACCGTGACGTCCTGCCATCTTATCTCCAACGCTCAACTTGCGCTTACTGGCGACATAGACTTTAACTTGTTTTATAATACCAGGATCAACATCATCACCACTCTCAATGCGTCCTAAATTTTCATCTTTTTCATTTTGAAGATCAGCAAAGCGATGCTCAAACTGACCAATAATTTCTCGAATTTTATTTCGGATTGGACTTGGATCGATCTCAACGTGATCATAAACGCTTGCTAATTTACGTAGAAGCATCTTAGTGATCTTGCGATTTGCAGGAATAATAATCTCTCCACTCTGTCCATTGACAACATCAAGCGGAATTTTTTCACCTAAAAGAACGTTAGAAAGGGCCTCAGTGAGGAGTTCATGAAGTTCTTCTTTGCGTTTTTTGTATTCTTCTTGGATCAACTTAAATTGACGTTTTGCTTCAACCGGAGTGATTTTGAATTTAGCAACCTCTTTTTTGGAAGAGACACGCACATCCATGACAATTCCATAAGTTCCCGATGGAACGGTCAATGAAGTATCACGAACATCAGCTGCCTTTTCACCAAAGATAGCGCGAAGGAGTCGCTCTTCAGGAGCTAATTCGGTCTCGCTTTTTGGCGTGATCTTTCCAACAAGGATATCACCAGGTTTTACCTCAGCTCCAATACGGATGACGCCATCGACTCCGAGGTTTTGCAGCGCTTCTTCACTCACGTTAGGAATATCGCGTGTAATTTCTTCAGGGCCGAGCTTGGTATCACGAGCGCCGATTTCAAATTCATCGATGTGAATGGAAGTATAAACATCTTCCTTGACGACTCGCTCTGAAATCATGATGGCATCTTCAAAGTTATAACCATTCCAAGGCATGAAAGCGACAAGCACGTTACGCCCCAAAGCCAACTCTCCTTGCTCGGTATTAGGGCCATCAGCTAAGACGTCTCCGATCTTCACTGCTTGACCCTTTTTCACAATTGGATGTTGATTGATGCAAGTGCTGCTGTTGGAGCGCATGAATTTTCTCAATTCATAAACATAGACTCCATTTTCAGGATCATTCTTAACTTTTTTCTTACCTTCAGGAAGAAGTCCATTTTTCGTAATGATAATACGAAGGGCATCAACGGAAGCTACTTTACCATTGGATTCTGCAAGGATGACAGCCTTAGAATCACGAGCGACGCGGCCTTCTAAGCCGGTACCAATGATAGGCGCCTCCGAAACAAGCAATGGCACACCTTGACGTTGCATGTTCGAACCCATGAGAGCACGGTTAGCATCATCATGCTCCAAGAATGGAATCAACCCAGCAGCTACTGAAACAAGTTGCTTTGGCGAAACATCCATGTACTCGATTTTATCGGGTTCTACTTCGACATAATCTCCACGATAACGTGCCAGTACCGCGTTTCCTAAGAAACGACCTTTAGCATCAATGGTCGAGTTAGCTTGTGCGACATAATAGTTTTCGTCCTGATCTCCAGTTTGATAAACGATATCATTTGTCACGCATCCTTTGATCACTTTACGATAAGGAGTTTCAATGAAACCAAAATCATTAATCCGAGCATATGTGCTCAGCGAGCTGATCAGACCAATGTTTGGACCTTCAGGCGTCTCAATCGGACAAATACGTCCATAGTGAGAAGGATGAACGTCACGAACTTCAAAACCAGCACGTTCGCGGCTGAGACCTCCAGGCCCGAGAGCAGAGAGACGACGTTTGTGCGTCAACTCGGAAAGCGGATTGGTTTGATCCATGAATTGACTCAATTGAGAGCGTCCAAAGAAATCACGCACCACCGCACTAAGCGACTTAGGATTGATCAACTTCTGAGGCGTGATGTGGTCAACAGCAGGATCATAAAGAGCCATCCGTTCACGAACAAGACGCTCTGTACGAGAAAGACCAACGCGACATTGGTTGGCAAGAAGTTCACCAACAGTACGCACACGACGACTACCAAGGTGATCGATATCATCGATCATTCCTTCACCACGGCGCAATTTAAGAAGGTAACGAATTGCCTCTACGATATCTTCCTTGCAGAGCAAGCGATCATCGCCCCCGGTCTTAACGCCGAGTTTCTGCTGAATTTTATGACGCCCCACACGGCCTAAATCATAACGTTTAGAATCAAAGAAAAGACGCTTCAACATGCCGCGGGAATTTTGAACCGTTGGAGGATCTCCAGGGCGAAGTTTGCGGTAGATGTCTTTGAGAGCTTCATCTTCATCATGAGCTGGATCGCGACGCAGTGACTTCATGATGGTGTCATCTTCTTTAAGATCGACAACTTTAACAGTGGTGACCTTCGCATGGAGAAGATCACGGATAACAGCAAGGGTTAGCGGCTCAAAAGCTCGCGCTAAGATCGTTTCTCCCTCGACATAATCTTGGAGCAGCACCTTCGTGGCCAACTCTTCTTCATCAAGCTTTGCGGTCAACTTGAGATTTTCAATTTTATAAAACAAACCTGCTACTTCTTCATCAGTCGGATAACCGAGCGCGCGAAGGAAAGTTGTTGCTAAAAATTTGCGACGCCGTTTGCGACGATCGAGATAGACGTAAAGAAGATCGTTGGTATCGAACTGAATTTCAATCCAAGAACCACGATCAGGAATGATCCTGAAACCTTGTAATAGTTTTCCGTTTAAATGAACATCCGTTTCAAAACTAATTCCTGGCGAACGGTGCAACTGACTGACCACTACACGCTCAGCACCATTAATGATGAACGTTCCTTGTGGCGTCATCAATGGAATCTCTCCCATGTAAACTTTTTCTTCTTTTGTTACTTTTTCATCCTTATAACGGAAGGTCACATAAAGTGGAGCGCTGTAAGTCAACCCTTCGAGCTGAGACTCAACAGGTCCAATTTTAGGTTCATCAAGTTGATAACTGACAAAATCAAGATTTGATTTTTCTTCAAATCCATAAATCGGAAAAAATTCACGGAAGACTGCTTGCAGGCCGACACTGCGACGCTTGAGAGGGTCAATCCCTTTTTGAAAAAATTCGTCATAAGACTTAATCTGAAGCTCGATTAAGTTAGGTGGATCAATAACCTCGTGAAGTTTTCCAAATTGAATGCGTTCTGACATAGATCGAATGTGTCGCTAGACGTTTTTAAGATTGCTAAAATTTTAGAAACTTTTCCTCAACCATGGCGAAAAGTTCATCATCCGTTATTGTAAACAACGGCTGGCTGACGGAGTAACTCAATGAAAAGACGGAAATTCCGAGCGGCTTTTTGCAAGGAGCTCGGAATATTGCCAACAATTAAAAAGAGGGATACTGAGTTGAAACAAAGTAGGGTTGGTTAATGTACGAGAATCTAGTTGCCGTGTCAATGAGAGAATCAAAGGCACGGCAACTAAAAAAATCGACAGTCTTATTTGATGGTGACCTTCGCTCCAGCAGCTTCGATCTTTTTCTTGATCTCTTCTGCTTCTTCCTTGGTAGCACCTTCTTTAAGAGCTTTAGGAGCGCTCTCAACAAGAGCTTTTGCTTCAGCAAGGCCTAATCCAGGAACAGCGGCGCGAACTTCTTTAATTACACCAATTTTGTTACCACCGACTTCAGTGAGAATAACATCAAAAGTTGTTTTCTCTTCAACAGGAGCAGCAGCAGCGGCACCACCAGCAGCAGCCACAGCAACAGGAGCAGCAGCGCTGACACCCCATTTTTCTTCGAGGGCTTTGACGAGTTCAGCAATTTGAAGAACGGTAAGATTGCTGAGTTGATCTACGATAGCTTGATTATCTGACATAATTTTATTGGGACTGTGATGCTGTCGCATTCTGAAGCTTCAGAATATTTGAGAGTGGCAGCTGTCACTCCGACATACATCGTGTTAGTTTGTTGATATCACTCGCTACCAAAGGGCATCGAGCGAAAATTGTTTGTACGGAAGTTAAAGGTTAATATTGATGAAAATAAATAGAAAACTTATTCGGCCTTCGCTTTGGCAGCAAGAACCCGCGCCAAGCTGGCTGCTGGCTCGTTGAGCGTACGAACGAGCTGCGTTGCTGGCATGAGCAACAAGGCTAACAGTTGAGACTGCAAAATTTCTTTCGCTGGCAACGATGCTAACGCCATGATTTGATCAACAGATAAGATAGCATTATCCAAAATACCGATACGAACTGTTGCCTTCTGAAACTCAGCAGCAAATGTTTTGATCGCTTTAGCAGTAGCACAAACATCTTTCTCTCCAGTAACGAGAGCCGTCTGCCCAGTCAAATGCTCGTCAAGAGCGGTGAGCCCGGCATCTTTTAAAGCACGCTTCAAAAAAGTATTTTTAACAACAGAACATTGAGAGCCAGCCGCAGCAAGACGTTTTCTTAATTCTGTAAAATGAATGACATTCATGCCGCCATACTCAATTAAAATCAAGAACGGAGCAGCATTCAGCCGCAATTTGATATCATCAACAATGGTAGATTTCTCGGGGCGCATAAAAGTATTATCGTGCTTGTTTGAGGAAAGGAGCTGCATCAACTCTGATGCCAGGAAGCATGGTTGCTGCCAAAGTGACCGCCTCGACAAAAGAACCTTTTGCCGTAGCTGGACGCGATTTAATGACTGCTTCAAGGACAGCAGCTGTATTCTCTGTTATCTGTGATTCTGAGAATGAAAATTTTCCAACAGGAACGGCAACATTTCCATTTTTGTCGAGCTTGAATTCAACACGACCAGCTTTTACCTCACGCACGGCTTGCGCTGTGTCATCGCTGACAGTCCCAGTTTTCGGATTAGGCATGAGCCCACGAGGCCCAAGAACTTTACCCAATTTTCTAACTTCCGCCATGGCTGCTGGTGTCGCAATAGCAACATCAAAATCAGAAAAGCCAGCTTGGCATTTTTTGATCATCTCTTCAAAACCGACATACTCGGCACCTGCTTCAGTAGCAGCTGTTGCAGCAGCACCGGTAGCAAAAACAAGAACGCGCACATTTTTACCACTACCGTGAGGAAGAGGACAAGTTCCACGGACCATCTGATCACTTTGCTTAGGATCAACACCAAGGCGAATGGACAGTGCTACAGTCTGGTCAAACTTTGGCACCGGCATCGTCTTGAGGACCTTCACAGCATCTGGTAAAAGATATTTCTTGCCGGCTTCAACAAGAGCTGCTGCTGCTGTGTAACGTTTGCTATGTTTCTTATTCATGTTGGGGTGCAGTGCTAACGATGTTTAATCTCCTGCTGTTTAGTTTCAGTTAAATTATCCTTCAATTTCAATACCCATCTGACGCGCTGTGCCACAAAGGGTGCGGAAAGCAGCCTCTTCGGATTTGGCATTCATGTCTTGGATTTTAATTTTCACAACATCCATCACTTGCTTCTTGGTAAGCTTAGCAACTTTTGTTTTGTTAGGTTCTTTGGAACCTGAAGCAATACCAGCTGCTTTTTTCAAAAGAATACCGGATGGTGGAGCTTTGGTGATAAAAGTAAAACTCTTATCTTTGTAAACAGTGATCACCACAGGCAAAATATCACCTGCTTGTTTTTGGGTCGCAGCATTAAATTCTTTGCAGAACGCCATGATGTTGACACCCTGTTGGCCAAGGGCCGGTCCGACCGGAGGCGCTGGATTAGCGGCCCCAGCTGGGATTTGCAATTTGATAATACCTACAATTTCTTTAGCCATGGAACTTGAGTTGCGTCGTGAAAATAAAATCGCCAGAGTTCAGCGAAAAAGGAAGGTGAGTGTGCCTCATGAATGCCGACATGGCAAGATCTTTTTTAATCTTTCTAAAAAGATGTTGTCATTGCCCAATGATTTCATAAAAATTAATTTCCCCAAAAGAAAGCAAAAGCTTTTTAGGAAACACAAATCTAGATAGATCATCATTTGAAACACCCCCTCGCCCCCTCTCGTTTTATTTTTTATTTTTTAACGACAATCGCAATCACCTCTTCCCTTTTTGCCATGCCCGTGAATGAGCATGACGGCAGCGAAGCAAATAAAACAACTCCCTCTCAACAAGAAGAACAAGAAGGTCGCTCATTAACAGAAGCCCCAGAAGCCTCGACGACTGCCGAGCAGGCTCACGGAAGCCTCACCGGTTTAAAAGAAGAGATTCAACAACAGCCTAATACTCCATTGGCAGGAGACGATCTTACGGTTGATGCTGACAAAAAAATTCCACCAGCCTTCCCTAAAAAACCTAATATTTCAAATATGGATGCCGTCGCTTCATCATCTCGCACTGCTATAGAAGGTGCTATTTCTAGCGCTTCTTCTAAGGAAACAAAGAGCTTGTCCAGAACGCCAGGAATTACAGAAGTTTATCGTTTAGAAAACATTCAGACTTCTATACGCACTAGGCCGCAGTTAGTTCCAAGTTTTACCGACTTAAGCGCGAGAGACAAGTTGACTTTTTCTTCTATAGAAAAAGATGTTGCTTTAAAAATTAAAGTTGTTGAAGCAAAAGTCAGCATCGCTCAAGTCCGTGCAATAAGGCGGGGAACGACCCTCATCAACAGTCGTGATATTGAAAAATCAAAAAAAAGCGAAATCAGCGCCATTCAAAAAAGTGCTACTGAGAAAAAACAAGCTCTCTTTGCGAACGTAAAACCAGTCTTTGCAGAAACAGATCGTTCATTCACTGAAACTGAACTTCATGCTATTTTTGATAGATTCGCCCAAAAGCTCACCTCGATAGAAAAGGAAAGAACGGCGAACATTCAAAGGACAGAAAATAAAGCAGGTATTGCTCAGAGCTTGACGGCAAGAGCTCCAAGACCACGAATAGCCATCATTGTAACTATTGACAAAAAAAGAAATCTCGCCGTGAGTGAAATTGAAAAAACAGCCACCCATCAAAAAAACATTCTTTTTCTCCAAGCTAAACAGGAACTATGAGCACATCAGCAAACGTATTTTGAATCGCTCTTTGAAACTTATTCCAACGAGCTTTCATCAAGCCCAGAAGGAACTCCGACCTTAGAAAATCTTAAACAATGCCAACAAATCGTTCGTCAAACATTCGACGAGGAACAAAAAGTCTTTTCTGCACTTGGTGATTTGGAACAAGCTAGCGAACCCGCTATTGCTGCTGCCATCAATACTGTTGCCTTAGCTGACACAGCCCGCATGCGCGCTCTCCACCCTTTTGTAGAGCATTCGATCAACACTTCATTGGATCAGGCAGAAGAGACCAGCGCATTACTTCGCGCACTCTCTCAATCAAAAAATAAATTTTTAAACACACAAGCCTTGACTGCTTTTCATGAAGAACTGGATCAACGGCGTGCCAACTAGAGCGTGTCCGCAAACAGCTCGTTTTTGACATTTTTTAAAAGGTGAAATTTTTTTCCTAAAAAGCAGCTCCGTTTTTCACCAGGGCAGCAGCAATTTTTAGCACACTTCGATTGACAAGTGAAGTGCAACACACTCACT
>JAPLTJ010000167.1 GCA_026398175.1 Verrucomicrobiia bacterium
GGTACGGTTGTTTCGATCTTCACACCTCACTATAACCTATCAATTTTGGGCATAACAGCATTTTACGCTTGTTGTGCCCAATTTTTTTAGACTTCTGATCCGCTTAAAAAGATCCCTTGGCGCTTAGCGGACACGCTCTAGTTACTGCTATGCTCAAATTGATTCGATGATTTTTTGAACCTCTTCTTCTGGCAGCTTGGCAATCTTACAAATTTGATCCATGGGTAAGCCTGAATGGTGCATACTTGCAATGAATTTCTTCCTTTCTTTAGCTTCACCTTCAGTCATTCCATCGCTAAAAGCGGAGTCCAATGTGCTTAGAGAAATTCTCACATCCTTGATATGACGATCATAGGCAAAACGCTCCTCATCGGAAAGATTAAGAAGTGCTAATTTTTCTCCAGCTTCATGAATGCCTTGAGCTTTGAATTCAGGTTTGATTTCTGATTCCTTCAAAGTGTAAATCCATTCATCTAGCGTGTTTTTCACGGTCAAATCAAATCCACTAACTTTCAAAATATAATATTCGGGAAAAACATGCGCCACATGATCCACACGAGGAGGATAATGTTCCCTTTCTTTTTCACTCAATTGGAGCAGATCTTTTTTATGCATTCCTTCAAATTGCGTCATCCCATGATAGATGTAATCTTCACCATGACCTAAATCAAAGTAGACAATGTTGACCGAGATGATGCGTGGAATTTTTCCATAACGATCACCTTCCTTGAGATGCTCCACTACAACTTTAGAAACTCCATAGAGCATACGTGAAAGAAAATCCCACTCGCGATCCACTTGCAACTCAATGATTACTTTTTCTTTATTGGCTAAGAGAGCAAAAATATCGACGCGATTCGATTTGTCATTGGCGTGCCTCTTATTCGATTCGCTTTCGAGGAGAGATTTGATTTTGACATCAGTCCGAAGCAGCTCCGATAACAATCCTTCCAAGATCGCAAAATTCTCCCTCTGACGCAGCACCGTCTTCATCGCCCAATCAAATTGGATCAGCTTTTTTGTTTTCATAACAGGTAGTAATTCTAACTATTCTTTAAAACAAGTCAAACTTGAGCTCTTAGGTTTTTTTGCTCTCCTGTTTTGTCAATAATATTAGCCTGCCCCCTAATTTCCTCCCTCTTCATAACGGAGAGACGCTGCCAAAGCTAGAAAAAATCAGCTTTTCAGAACGATTTCAAAAGTAATGAACTGGCACCAAATATAACAATCTATGGGACTGACCCCTTCACACTGACCCCTTCACTATGGGACTGACCCCTTCACTTGAGGAAGAACTGTTGATTGAGCAGCTGCGGCTTGTGATCTTGTTTCAGTTTCAGCTTTAGCTTTGGCAATTAATTCCTCTAATGTCAAAGCGTTGTAAGCTGCCATTGCAGCTTCTCTTTGATATGTGATAAAATTACCATTCAAACTGTTGTAGTGTTCAGTTGTCGAACTTAAAGTCAGTTGAGTCGTATTTTCAGCTACTTTCTGATATCTTGTAACAGCCTCTTGCCAATGAATTGAAACTTCTTCATTACCAGTAGACAGTGCTTCTTGATGTTTTGTCCAACATTCAGTTTGTTCTGCTAATGCAGAGGTAGCTCTTACAGCCATCCTACCTAATAGCGTTAACTGAAAGTGCTGAGAATCCATAGGGATAGTCACTGAAGTTAGTTGAGTTAACATTTCGATCGTTTGCTCAGATTTATCAAGAACCGTTTGCCAGCGAGTTGACAGTTCTTTATTATTAGCAAGTTGAGCTTCTTTAAATTTAGATAAATATTCAATGCGTTGCGCTAGTATCTGAGCAATCTCTTGGGTTCTATTAGCATAAGAAATTAAGATACTACCTGCTGTCTTATTTTTTGTTTCATAAGCACCCATTGCCTTAGTAAACTCTTCAATTGCTGTCTGATAGTTTTCAAAGACTCTTTGCCAACAAGTTATCACTTCTTCATCACCAGTGAATAAAGTACCTATAGCTTTAAAATATTCATTAGACAATTGATGCAAGAACCTAGCAAAGGAGCGCATGATGGGCTCTTTATCTCGATTTGAATGTAGTCTAGGTAATAAAGTTGTTACTCTTGCAAGTTGAAAATATTTTTCTGCAAGAGCTTTCCATTCAATACGAAGTTTATCAAGTCTAGCCTGCTTTTCCGGGTCTATAAAAACATTCTTGCCTTGGGTTAAAAATTGCTGTTGAGCTAAAGTCTCTTGTGCTGCTTTCTCTTGAATGAGGTGTAACTGCTCAGACCCTCCTTCTTGCGAAGAGGAGATCTGAGAAGCGGTTTGAACGATTGCTGGTGTCGCTTGATTCCTGAGGTGTTCCAGCTCTTGACGGAGACTTGCTATTTCAAGATCTGCTGCTGCTTTTTCTGAAAATGCTGCCTGCTTTTCTTGAAGCACTGTCTGCCAGTTTTGATGAAACGTTGATTTTCCTTCAAGCGCTGTTTGCTTTTCTTCAAGGGCCGTTTTCAAAAGCTCTTGCACCTTCGAAAGCTCGTTTTTTAATTGAAGAAATTCTTCTTGTTGTTGGGCTATCTCGGTTTCTCTCGCGTGCAAATGCTCTATTTTTTCTTTTGCCGTAGTCTCTCTTTGCTTGATTTCATAAGCCTCTGAGGAGAGTGATGATTTTTCTTGAAGGAGATCTTGACGGAGGTTTTGCTCTTGAGTTTTTAAGGCAGCTCTCTCGCTCTTAAGTTCTTCTTCTCTTTGTTGTAGCTGACGCTCTTGTTCAGTCAAGCGCTCTTCTAAATCACGGAGTGAGAGGCTGCGTTGATTGAGTTCTTCTTCTCTCTCAGCGTGGCGTTGTTGTTCAGCTGCGATCCTGGCTTCTACATCAAGACTCTTGTCTGCCAGGGCTGATTTTTGTTGAGCTAATTCTTTTTCAAAGACGAGTAACTCTTTTCCTTTTTCCTCCAGGGCTTTCATTTCGGTGGCTAAGAGATTTTTTCGAAAGATGAGATCATCGCTTTGTTGTCGCCAGGCCTCTTGAGTCTGATGCAATGCGGCTCCCCGCTCTTCCAAGGCTTGACGTTGTTGTTGCAGTAATGCCTCTGTTTCAGGCGTGTTGGCTTTTCCTGACTTCTGCTTTTTTTCAAAAGCTTTCCGATCAACTTCCAAACGAAAACGCTGAGTTTCTAAATCCCTCTCTTGCTCTTCCAAGCTCTCTTGGAGCATCTCTAACTCTTCTTCTTTTTTTGTGAGTTCTTGTTTTTCTTGGTCGATCGCTGCTCGCTCTGTAGCGGCCTTTTGAGAGTGTGTGGCTCGCTCTCTCTCCAAAGCTTGTTCCTGGAGCGTTAACGCTGAGTCGCGTTGCTCCAATTCTTGTTTTTTTTGATCAAAAGCTTTTTTCTCATTTTCAAATTTTTCCTGTGCTGCTTGGAGCTCTCTCTCTTGCTGAAGGACGGCCTGTTCTTGTTGCGTTAAGGCATCGAGTTGTTCTTGATAGGCCATCTTAGCCTCGGTGGTTGCTTTGTTCCAGAGCTCTTGTAATCTGGCTCGCTCTTCTGCTAAGTGTTTTTTGTCAGTTGCTAATTTTTTAGCTTTTTCATCCAGGCGGAGCTTTTGATTTTTTAAAGCAGTCTCTTTTTCTTTCCACTTATTTTTATCCAGGGTCAAGCTGCTTTTCTCTTGGAGGTAGGTGTTGTAATTATTGACGATCGTAACAGGACCTTTCGCTCCTTGGACATGTGCTCCTTGAACACGTGTCACACCTTTTTCTGAAGATTTGATTTTTGCTAATCGAATGGCTTCTCTTGCTGCAGCCTCGTCAGTGACATCTTTAGCTGCTTTGACAGACTGGGCAAAACCAGCAACGCCCGATGCTGCCTCAGCGGCCCATGCGGCCACATTCTTCCAAGAATCATCGGGATCTTGTTGGGCCCTCTTTGCTGCTTCAACGGCTACTTTGACGGCATCAGCGGATTTTGTGGCCCACCCAAAAACTCCTGAGGTGCGAGTGGCATTCTCAGCAGCCTTAGCTGCATGAAGAACCGCTTTGGAAGCATTGGGAGAAAATGATTTGAGGATTTGCGACAATTTCTCTGCTGCCAGACGTGCCTGTTCTGTAGCCTCGGTGGTGGCTTGAGCATTCTTTAAATCGGGATGGCGATGGTATTGTTCGACAGCTTGTTGGAAAGTTGCCCATTGTTCTTGAGCTGATTCAAAAACTTCTTCAATGGCTGTCTGAGCTGCTCCTTCGTAGTCGTTGCGAGCTTTTGCTTCAGCCTCCTGAGCGGCTTGGAGAGCGGCTTCAGCCGTTGAACTCAATTCTGTTTTTCTGTTATTAATAGCATGACGTGTTGCATGCGCTGTTTCACGTCGCGCTTGAGCGACAAAAAAAGCTAACGGAGCAAGATTGCTACCTGCAGCGCTTGCCTCATTGCTGCCAAAGAGCAGTTGGTTTTTTTCAGCATTTTCAAGCTGGCGTTCGCTCTGACGGACATCTTCCTCAGCTGCTACTCGAGCGTAGTCCCATTCTTGTTCCACTTGTTGTGGAAGACAGAACGTTCCTTTGGCTTGTTCGCTCATCCTGGCTACTTCTAGAAGTGCTGTTGTATAGATGTTTTTGCGAATCGTATCTTGCAGGTACTTCTGCACTCCCTCTGGATTTTTTTGTAACCGTTCAGATTCCCCCTCCTGCGGAGGAGCAATCTGAACTAAACGAGAAACCGATCCACTGGCGGGACCGTTTAATGGGACCGTTTGTTGAGAGAGAACGATGATATTTTTTTTAGGATCTCGTTTTTCTGTGGCAACACCTGACTGATCTTGTTCTTCTTCTCCTGCAGCAGCAGAAGTTGCTTCCCGGCGATGTTGTTCTGCTAAACTTGCAGAAGATCGTTCTACTTTTTTTGCCTCGCCCTCATCACCGAACATCATCAAGGGTGATGCCTGCTCCGCAGGAGTTGAAGTTGAAAGTTGAAGTTGAAGTAACGAAACATCAGCTGCCTCTTCCCTCGCGGTATTCTCTGCTAGAGAAAAACCAGAACGAGTTGCTAACACGATAGCTAAAATAAAAAGAGAGATTGGTTTTTTCATCCGTCGCCGTTTTAAAAGTGAAGTGCAACAGTGATCAATAATTAAAGGGTTTCTGTTGCGCTCAAAGGCACGTTAATTTTCAGAAGGTTAGGAGCGGGATTGATGGCAGGCAAGCTGAAATGATTTGGAACGTGATTAATACCATCTCCCTAAAATAACTGGACCATCTGACTTGTTATTTTGGCGCTGAGCTTCGTTGTCAGATCTGGCGTTATGTTCGCATAGCGCTGCACTCTTCCGCCTTGCTCAACACCAAACTTCCAGCGTCTTATAGCAAACTTCCAGCGTCTTATAGTCCATTTATTTTGGGGAGATGGTATAAGGCAAAGATGCAAGTGCTTCATACAAGGTTTGAGGTGTCTTGGAGCGAAGCGACAAGGTTTCAAGAACCCGGAATGAAGCACTTGCATCTTTGGGCGCGCGAATTTTTAACAACAAGAAGCTCATTACTCCCGCATCGCCTGGAGATATTTTTTTTCCTACTAGCAGAAGTAGTGCTTCAACGCTTCAGTAAAGCTGGCAAACAGCGATCTCCTTTTTGATAAAATACTTCAAAAGGCGTTTTGAAGCCAAGGATCTCTCTGGGCCGATTGTTTAAGGCATCTTGAACTCGTTGAATATCTTCATCAGATAGTTTGCTTAAGTCTGTAGACTTAGGAAAATACTGACGCACGAGTCCATTGTCGTGTTCATTTAATCCTCTCTCCCAGGCATGGTAGGGAGTAGCAAAATAGCAAATCGTATTGAGAACAGCAGCAATCTCTTTGTGCCTAGCAAATTCTTTTCCATTATCAAGGGTGATAGTATGGACCTGATAAGGCAACGCGCCTAGCCTCTCTACTATTGCTTGTAGAACTGGTGAGGCCTGTTTGCTTTCTACTTTTTGTAGCACCGTGAATTTTGAACCTCGATCAACCAAAGATACAATGCCCCCTTGATGATTTGCTCCAATAATTGTATCTCCTTCCCAATCTCCTATGCGTGATTTCTTCTCAACAATTTTAGGACGTTCCGAAATATCAATCCGTCCTGGAATGCAGCCTCTACCTGCGTTCTTTGAGGACTTCTTATATGGCCCTTTCAACCGCGAAGTGCAACACGTGAAAAAAAATAGAAAGGCTACATGATGATGGTAATCTTTAAGGTGTCAAAACCAAGGAGATTATCATGGCCAGAGGCTATCATCATGTAACCAGAGACAAACGATCTC
>JAPLTJ010000115.1 GCA_026398175.1 Verrucomicrobiia bacterium
ATCTCGCTGATATATTGCCTTTTGAATATCCTCAGCAGCTCTTGCTCCCTTGCTAAAATTTGCTGTGAGTACTAATTGCGCCAATTTTACTAACGTTCTTCATTTCGTAGAAATGAAGAGACGTTGGTAGTTACGAAAAAAGAAGAGGGGACGTCGTATTCTTGGGTTAATAATTTTTCTGTAGAGTGAGAAGAGGGGGTTAACGAAATAGCATAAGGGTCGACTTCCAGTTTAACACTGGCTTGTTGTGCAAGATATTCTAGGGCGACGACAAGGGGAACTTCATGAAGTTCTAAATTGAGATGAGGCTCGTTTTTTTGAGAGGATGAAGGCGGTGAGGTGCTGTTTGTTGAGGAGGAGCTGTTTTTTTCTGTGCTTTCTGAATCGAGGGTGGAAGATTTGATAATAATGTTAACTCCTTCATGTGCCAGATCGGCATCGCGACTTTTCTCTTTGAAATAGTTAACAGCTTCGTCGAGAGTGGCATCTTCCAATTCAACAATTGGAAGAATGATGGTCTGAAGTTTTGCAGAGAGTGCCTCTTTTTTTAAAAGATTCGTCGAGCTCTCTTCTTTTTCAGTTAGGCTGGTGCTGGTAGGATGAGGGGAACGAATCCAATCTTTTTCTACATCTAAAAGAAGATTGGCGCGTGTTATCTTGCGAGCTTCATCGGTGTTATTGTCTTTATTAGATGAAGAGGGCGAAGTGTTTTTTTGCTGGCGATCATTATGGAAGGCTCTGAGATAATTAAGCAAGTGAAATGTTTCTGGATCATTAGGGCTAGCATTAGGTAGTAAAATTAATTGGAGTTGCTTTCGAGCTTCCTGAAAACATCTTTCATTAGCTAATAGCTTGGCATAAGCAATAGAATATTTGGTGAAATCTTTAATAACGGCTGCATGTTGCTCTTGAGTGAGGATAGAGTTATCAGAAATTGAAAGCAGTGCCTCATGAGCTTTCAAGGAGGCTTCTTCAAGGTGATTTTGAACGTATGCTTCCTCCGCTTGTTTTAGATAAATTAAGGTTTCAGTATTATCTCCTTTCAAAAAAGGTGAGAATAAAATAACAACTAAAATAAAGTAAATTTCAATTTTAAGTTTCATGTTAAATATTTGTTATATCAATTTTTAATTTTTCTTCCTGAAGAATCGATTAGCCAAACTGTCACAAAGATCAGGAGATTTTTTTTAATATGTTGTTCGGAAGAAGAGCGGAATAATTTTCCTGCTAACGGGATGTCTCCAATAATAGGAGTCTTGTCTTTTATCTTTTGAACATCTTCTCTCATCAACCCACCAAGAATCACTGTTTGACCTGGACGAAGAACAACCTGAGTATTTACCTGACGGACGCTAAAAATAGGCTGATTAATTTTATTTTCAGTTAACAATACTTGTTTCGTAGAGCCTGTTACAATTTCTCCTATACTTGTAAGATTTGGAGCTTGTGAAAATATTGGGTTTCCATAGTTAATGAAACCTTGAAATTCTACAATTTGAGGTGACAACTTGAGCTCTATTGTCTTTTGCTCTGAATCGACAAGAGGCGCAACTTCCAATTCGACCCCAACATTCCTCCTTTTAAAAGAGGCCGGAGTTGCTGGAATCGCTGGATTAACTCCACCTCCTTGAGTTTGGGGAACTTGAGGCGGTAAGTACTCATCCGGATAAGGAAAATCTTTTGCAATGGTAATTGTTGCCTTCTTTCCACTAGAAACAGTTATTTTTGGGGAAGAAATCAAATCAACTCCCTTTTTTTGATTAAGCGCCCGCAAGACAACTTGAAATTGAGGATTTGTTAATACCCCTGCTAAGGCTAAGATGCCTGCACTGGGAGCAAAATATCCTCCTAGTAAAGTTTCTAACGTGTTAGCAGTAATGGCACTCGACCCTAATCGATTTCCAGCAGTAACAGAACCAGCCCCAGGAGGCCCTCCGGGAATGGTTCCTACTGGAGTTCCACTTTGTTGAATAGGATAATTTTGAGACTGATAAGTGGCTTGATTTCCGACGGTCCCACCGCCGCCGTTGACATTCTTTCCAATTGGAAAAGAACCCAAGAGCCAGTTCAATCCTTTTTCCTGCGAGAGGTTTTCTTTGACTTCGACAAAACGAGCTTCAATTTCTACTTGAACTGGAGGATGCTCAGTGGCGTTTTTAATTAATGAAGTAAGGAAATTAAGATTTGATGGAGTGTTGCGGACAATTAAAATATTGTTATCTGAAAAATAATGAGCGCTAGCGCCTTTTGGAAAGGTAACGCCCTGAGAAATAAGAGCCTCCTTTTCTGAATAAAAACAATTTGTTTCTTGTTTTTCTATAGATATTTGTGCTTTTTTATTCTCTGGAAAAGTATTTAAAAAATCAGGAGGAACTTTGTATTCTTGAATTAAAAGTGGTTGATTTAATTCATCTTCATCAATAGGGCATAGTGTTACGGCATATGGTTCTATCTTAACTTTTAGATTAGCTTGCTGAGCTAGATAATTAATAACTTCTCCAAGAGGAATATTTCTAAGAGATAAATGAATGTTAGCTTCGGGATTATTATTTCTCAATGCATCCATTTTTAGAACGATATTGACGCCTCGTTTATTCGAGTTTTCCTCTGAGCTATCTACTATAGCGGCCTGTTGCTTAAGTTGCTTTAGGGCTTCTGTGATTGAAATATAATAAAAATCAACTTGAGGAATGATTAGCGTATTAAGCTTCCTAGATAAGAGATCTTCATTCTGGTTATTGGGTAATGCTTTTTGGCTGTCTGTCTTAGTTTTAGCCTCAGTTAATATCCAAGCCTTATCCATATCAGTGATCATTTCGTTTCTGCTTGTCTTTGCCTTAGTGACATATTCGTTTTTCTTTTTATTAATAAGTTCTATTCCTAATAGGGCAGTTGCATTGTTTTTGTCTGCCGAATGAACTTTTTCGTAATCTGTCAGGGCATCTTCCCATGCCTCTCGACTGTAATTAGCTTCTCCCTCACGCAAGTAATCCTTTATTTTCTCTGAAGCTTGGGGCTTCTTCAGTTGCTTGTTATGAAACTGATCTGATAGCTGAATTAATGCAGAGCAATAAGAAGGATATTTCTTATTTAATATTTTATTAATGAGCCCGCCTGCTTCACTTTGTTTGGCTGGATCTGGGTTCTCTTCTGAAGCAAGTAGAACGATTGCTTCGCAGAGGGAATGGATTACTTGTTTTTGTAAGTCAGTAAAAATTTGATTTTCCTGAGAAATGGATTCAAGGGCATTGTAGTAATTTTTACAGGCGATAAAGTAATTTTGCTGCAGCATTGCCCTGTTTCCATTTTCAACCTGTTGTTCGGCATATTCGAGCCTGCCTTGGTTGATGAAGTTTGAGTGAGCTGATCCATTGAGCGACTTGATATTTTCAGAACATAGTCCTCTTGAAATAAAGATGCATGAAGTTAAAAATATTATTAAAGCTGATAATGATCTCATGTTTAAATTTTTAGTTTTATTTTAATGAAAAATAAGTATTATTTATTTTGCTGTAGAAATAATAGGAATCTTATAGTAGCGATCATTTTTTTCGACCGTAAGTTCTTTTATGTTAATCTCAACTAGTTGGTAGTTTTCAGTTGCAATGACATTTTTTTTATTCGCTAGTCCACTATTTGGCAAAATATAATCCAGAGAAAAATAATCTCCCAACTTGAGGTTAATAACATGCGGAGGATTAAAAAGAGTGTTTTCTATTTTAATTGAAGTGATATTAATGAGTTGAGTTGGCTGTGGATGATAAGGACTCTTTTTGATAAGAGTGAGGTGTTCTTTAGTATTTAGATTTTCTATTATTAATTCACTGCAATCATAAGAAGTATTTTTGTGAACAATTTGTTTTTCTTGATAGTTAACAATCTTGTAAGGGAGGCTCTCTATTTGTTCTCCTCTTTTTAGGTAGCGAATTTTTTTATCAAAAATATCTTTGCCATGGTGATTTTTTGATTGAAGTGCAGTGTTGGGTTGTATCTGAAATAGCTTCTCATTTTTATTAGAATCAAGACCGAGGAAATAGATGCTATGAACTTCACTTGTCATCTCTTTTTGATAACATTTTAGTTTGGTCCAAAGCAAAGGATGCGAGGTGGGGTCGTTAGGATCAGAAGAAAACTTGCCAGGCTCTTCTTGTGGATTATCTCCCTGCCATTTTTCCAAGTTGGTGAATCCAGTTTGATCGCTATCTTCAAAAAGAATATTAGGATTGCTGTAGTCCAAATTATTATTGACCAGCCACTCGTTTGGAATCGGCTGATAACATGTTTTAGGAAAGCATATTGGATCAATAAGAAGCTCGTTTTTAGTGGCGTAATGAAGAGAAACAAAAAGTGGAGAGGCATCTTTTTGATATTCCCAGGCAAGTTTGGTAGAGATGTTGCTAGATGGTTGTTCCGTATTAACTATGTCAAACAAATCAATTCTTAAAGTAGTCGTGATAGTTTCGTTTCCTAAGATTGGCAAGAGATGGTCTTTTGAATAAACATCATGATGTAGTGGAGGAAGTAGATTGCTATTAGAAATAGTTATTGAAGAGATAACAAAAAAATATTGGCTGTTAATAATTGTATTAAATATTTTTTGAAAATAATTTTCTCTAGTTGTGATGCTAAGAAAAAGAGTTCCTAACGGTGAGGTTCTTTTGTCAGAGCAATCATTATTAGCCTCATCTCTCACTTCAAATTTTTCTATTTTTGATTTCGGGAATATAATAATATTTTCCAATATAAATTTTATCAAAACTAGTTGTTTATGTTTTTGTTCAATCTCTTTTTCTCTATTTTTAGAATAAAGTATTTTCAGTTCAAATTCTGAAAAAAAGTTAGTAGGAAGAACAACTTTTTTGATAGCAGCTTGATGTTCAAATTCGGCCAGATCATTCTTTACTTTATTTTTAAAATCTATCGGATTTAATAAGTTTTTTTCTTCTAACTTAAGTGAAGTTAATTTATTATTATCATTATCATTTGTTAAACTTTCCTTAGAAGATGCCCTTGCTTTGACTTTTAACTTAGTTAATTGTTTCTTTGCTATTAAAAGATTTCGCTCTTCATTATTAATATTCTGTGAAGCTAAATGATTTGATTTCATTTTCTGTTCCTTGATATATTTTGAAAAAGCAGCTATTCCACAAAGAGAGATAAGAAGCACAATACTCAGCGAAATAAAGAGAAAGTTATAAACAGTAGAGCGATTTTTTTTCATATTTATTGCCGGATGGGAGAACAAAGTGGAAGCTCAAGAGTGAACGGGTAGGCATAGGCCGTTCCATCTTCTTTAGAAAATGACAAGATGAAACTTTCCTTCTTAGGTCTTAAAAAAAGAGGGGAGGCTGCTAATTTGTCAGTATATTCATGAAGGAGCTCTTCCCCATGCACTCCTTCTAAGTAGAGCCCCTTGATTTCTATCGAACTTATTTCACTGTGCGCTTTGTTTTCTTTTATCTCCTTACTAATAGGAGTGAGTTGTGTAATCCACATTCCGCGTGGAGGAGCACACTTTTGAAGCTCGCCAATAAGGAGAGGCCATCTTTCATGAGCTATTTGAAGCTCTTTTAGCTTTTCTTCAAAATGTTCTGCTCTTGATAACGCCTCAACATCTTGACGTAATTGTTTTAGTTCGAGTTGCTTTTCTTTTAAGTAGGTAGAGAATTTGACTGCCTCTATGGCGATTTTTTTGCTGTCAATATAATCATACACAAGACTCAGAGGTGAAAATAAAAGGAGAAAGAAGGCTAGGGCATAGATGAGAAGAAGTGTTCGTTGCTTATTTTGAAATTGTGTGATAGAGGGAGCCGTAAACTTGTTGATAGAGCTAATGTTATAATGTTTGATTCTTGAAAAATATTTCCATGCTATTTTTTTCCTAAAGCTCAGAGTGTTCTCTTTTTGACAAATGAGTTCCGGAAGCTGGACTTTGTTAAAAAGCATTTCAATGAAAGATTGTTTAGCCTTAACAGCCAATAAGATGCATGGATCGATATTAATCGATGGAATAGAAAACTCTTTTTTAAGAAAGAGTGACAGTGCGGTCGATTTTCGCTCTGAGGAATGAGTGTTAATGATCCAGCATATGGCTGGAAGACCTTTAGAATTTTCTAAAGAGCGAATATATTTTTTTAAATAAGCAATCAGAAGCAAAGGCAAGCCTGTCTCTTGATCACAAGGAGCATTGCTGCAATCACCAAGAGGGTAGAAGCAAGCGTGGCACAATTTTTTTTCACTCGAGAACAAGAAGCCGTTGACTGTTTGTTCAGCGAGGTTCATTAAAATGATTTCTTTCGAAACGTTCAATGAAGTATGCAAGGAGAGGGGGAGCATACTCATTTTTTGAATGCTTAATCCTGCTTCTTGGATGGCGCTAGTAATGGCCTCCAAAAAATCCGTTCGCATTGCTGCATAGGCTACAGTTATAGAGTCATCATGTTTCGTTCGGCCAATTTTTTGATAGGCAATGCTAACTTGCTCCAGTGGCAGAGGGAGGAATTGCTGCGCGTCACGTTGTACAAGCGTAGTCGTCGGTATAAAATGAGAAGACTTTTCAAAGGTTGCCACTCGAAGGAGAGCGAAGTCCGAGGAGAGGATGCAGTGAAGAGGAGCTCTAGATAATCCCCACAAATTTTTAATTTGTCGGAGAGTAACCTTAATTTCTTGAGTTAAAACCTGCTGATGCGATGCCTCTTTAGAAAAAAATTGTATCTCTTCCCTCTGAGCCACCAAACGACCTTCCCTACTCGAAAATTCAACGAGGCGCAGCGAACTTAGTTCTAGGGAGAGAGTCAACGTGATCATTCTGGCAAATGGCCGGAATGATAACCAACGTTCCTAGAATGGGCGAGATCTAAATTAAAAAACTACCAATGTTATTATTCCCTCCTTAGTGGGGATAATAACATTGATAGTGTTGAAACGGTTCAATACACCGACGAAACGGCGGTGTTAAACCCTCGATCGAAAATAGTCGATCGTCTTAACGATCCCTTCCTCAAAATCAACTTTAGGTTCCCATTTTAAAATTGTCTTAGCGCGAGTGATATCGGGCTGGCGAACTTTAGGATCATCGACGGGAAGCGGCTTGAAATCAAGGGTAGAGCTAGCGCCTATTAATTTCAAAATTTCTTCACCAAATTGACGAATGGTCATTTCGCGAGGGTTGCCGATGTTCACTGGCGAATGATAGTCGCTCATCATGAGACGGAAGATTCCATCAATGAGATCAGAAACATAACAAAAACTCCGCGTCTGACTTCCATCACCAAAAATGGTGAGTGGTTGATTGGTTAATGCCTGTCCGATGAAAGCAGGCACCACACGTCCATCTCGCAAGCGCATGCGAGGCCCGTAGGTATTAAAAATACGCACAATCTTCGTATCCATTTTATGAAAAGTGTGATAGGCCATCGTGATGGCTTCAGCAAAACGCTTTGCTTCATCATAAACACCCCGTGGTCCAACAGGATTGACATTGCCCCAATAATCTTCTGTTTGAGGATGAACCAGCGGATCGCCATAAGTCTCCGAAGTTGATGCCAACAAGAATGCCGCTCCTTTTTCACGAGCCAGGCCAAGGGCATTGTGCGTTCCTAACGATCCAACCTTGAGCGTCGGAATCGGAAGTTCGAGATAATCAATCGGGCTGGCAGGACTTGCAAAATGCCAAACATAATCAACAACACCAGGAATAAAAATATATTCCGTGACATCTTGCCGGATAAATTTGAAATTATTATTTCCAGCGAGATGTTCCAAGTTGAGGGGGCTGCCGGTAATAAAGTTATCAACAGCAATGACAAAATGACCTTCTTTCAACAATCGATCGGTGAGGTGAGAGCCGAGAAAACCAGCTCCGCCAGTGACGACGCTGATGGGTTGATGAGATGAATTTTTTTTCATGCGCGAAAGTAGAAGGAGGATGGAAGAAGAGACTATGCTAAACCGAAAAATCAGGATGGAAATAAAAATTTTATTTTTGTAGACTGTAGTCTCATGAGAAATTTTAAAGTGACACTTTTATTGGGAGTCTTTTCCGGTGTTGTTATTTGGATGATAGTGCAGGCGGGGTGCTTCTTGCCACTGGAGTTAATTTGGAAAAAACTTTTTCCATTTTCTTTGGTGAAGCCAGAAGAAACTGAATGCCCCTCCATTGTTTTTCTTTGCTTGATTTCTTTTCTGACAGTTTGGGTCAGTATCCATTTAGTCGTGCGCAGAGAGCGGCTCTTGCTATTTTCTCTAACAGCACTTCTTTTGGTGACCGGAAGTTTGGTCCTTGGACTTTATCATCTTGCGATCACTCCTCTTCCTGCGATTGCGGCGCTAGGTTGGAGTTATTTTTCGGCACTTCTTTTTTTAAAGACAGCGGTTGGCTCTCGTTATCCGCGGCTCCAGCTCTTGATTGGAGAAAGGCTCAATCGTTCCCTTCTGCGAAAACTCGTCAATGGAGAGACCCCTGTAGCATTTTTAGGAGAACGCAAAGAGGGAAGTCTTTTGGTCTGCTCGCTCAATAATAGCGCTGAGTTGATGGAGTTGTTAAAGCCTGAGGATTACGTTGCGATGACGAATCTTTATTTGCAGACGGCTTCTGATTTTCTTGTAGAAGTCGGAGGGTATCTCGAAGAATGTTCAGGCGAGAGTTTGCGTGTTATTTTTGGTGTGCCTCTTCCGATAGTAGGGGCATTGAATCATGGGGCGAAGGCTACGAGAGCGGCTTATGATTTGATGCTGCGCCTTGATGAACTCAATTATCAATGCGATGTGCACTGGCAACAACGACTCGATGTTCGCATTGGGATCAACTCCGGAGAAATGATTGCTGGAAAATTTGGAGGAACGCGTCTCAATCATTATAGCGTTGCAGGGCCTGTGGTGGATTTTGCTGCCTACTTGAGTGCTGCATGCCACAATTATGGATGTCGCATGTTAGTCGGACCTGCGACTTATGCGATGGCAGAAAGCACCATCGAGTTTCGACCGATTGACCTCTTGCAACGAAAAGGACTGCGCCGTCGTGTAGAGCTTTATGAGGTTTTGTCTCCTAAACAAGCCCTCTCAGCAGAGCGGGAACGAAGCCGCAATCTTTTTTGGCGAGGAGTCATTTTTTTCCGAGAACAAGAATGGGACAAAGCGGTGGAGGCCCTTACCTCAGCTCGCATTTCAGGCATTTCTGATAAAGCACTTGATCTCTATTTAGAGCGGATTGATCGAGCCCGTCGTGGTGGGAACGAATTGACTCCGGAGCAGGTGATCTTGACGGAGGCACTGCGGTACGAAGAATAGCGATAAAATAAAAATTTAAAAAATGTCCCTTTGCCTGATTTTAACTCCCCATGGGCAATTGCGCTTACAGCAGTTGCAAGAAAAGGAAAGATCTTCGTTGCCTTCTTTTTCTCCTGCCATCGCTAAAAAATTAGAAGAAGCTTTTGCCGGGTCATCAGCTTCTGGATTGCTCGCGCTAGCCACTCATTGCCTCACGACTCTCCTTCCAATAGAAATGCGGTGGTGGCGTGATTTTGCCTGTGAATGTCTCACTGCCCAATATCACGCTTCCTTACTGAAACCTGTCTTGCCTCCTTCGCTAGTGGAGCTAGCAATGAAAGTGGTAAGTGCTCCACCGATGACCGGCATAGAATATTTAGACACTGCATGCTTGGAAGATCTCTGGACGGCCCTTGCAGAACGATTGATCTCAGAAATGACGCAGGCTCCCGGTGCAGCAGAGGCATGGCTACGAGAGCAAAATTCTTCCTGGCGACTCATTGGGCGCGTCACTTTTCATCTCGCAGAAAACAAGCGCGATACCGCACGTCCCTTTGCTTTTCTTGCAACCTACACACATCAGCTCGCACGAGATGCTACGCCTCAATATTTGCCACTTGGCAAAGCCCTCCAAGAATATGCAGGTGTTGAAAATAGAAAGACACTTCTGAAGTTACTCTCGCCCATTCATGCGGCAGCGGAGCGAAGTGATTTAATACGAGAGTTACTCGATTCTAAAAAAATCTTTCATCCTCAAGCATGGACACCCACGGAAGCCTATACTTTTCTGAAAGACATTCCTTTGCTTGAAGAATCGGGGCTTGTCATTCGCATGCCTCCTTGGTGGAAAAATCGTCAGGGTTCACGTCCTAAAGTTCATGTCACTATTGGAACCAAGAGCGTTGCCGGAGCTGGTCTAGCCAGCATGCTCGATTTTAATGTCTCAATGACTCTTGGTGGAGAATCGTTCTCAGCTGAAGAATTAAAAAGTGTTCGTGAGGCGCAGAGCGGGCTTGTCTTTCTCAAAGGTCAATGGATAGAGGTCGATAGCAAGCGCCTCGAATCAACCTTGGCTCAATGGAAAGAAACGGAGATCGCCGCGAAAGAAAATGGGATTTCTTTTATTGAAGGAATGCGCCTGCTCTCGGGTATGGAATCTCAAGCGAAGCTGGATGGTGAAAGTCACGATCAGAATGATGCGACATGGGCTCATATTGAGGCTGGAAAAGAACTCCGGGAACGTCTTGAACAACTAGGAAATCCTTCAAGTGCCGCCACTTTTGATCCGGGAGAATTTTTAAAAGCCACGCTGCGTCCTTATCAGGCAGAAGGCATTCGCTGGCTCTGGGTCTTACACAGTCTCGGTCTTGGTGCCTGTCTCGCAGACGACATGGGATTGGGAAAGACGCTACAAGTCATTGGACTCCTCGCGCGCCTTAAGCATGAGAATGCAAGCTCTCTCCCCAGCCTGCTAGTTGCTCCAGCCTCTCTGCTAGGAAATTGGCAAGCAGAACTGGCGCGCTTTGCACCAGGACTACGAGTGAGTTTTGTTCACAATTCTTTTGGCTCTGTTGATAAGACACCTGAAGTTGCTTTTAAAAACAGCGATCTCGTCATCACCACCTACGGCATGATTGCCCGCCAAGAATGGTTGCAAAAAGCAAACTGGCATATCGTTATTCTCGACGAAGCGCAGGCCATCAAAAACCACAACACGCGCCAATCTCGTTCTGTCAAAACCTTGCAGGCCGCCGGGCGCATTGCTCTTACGGGAACACCTGTCGAAAATAATCTTGGTGATCTCTGGTCGCTATTCGATTTTATCAATCCTGGATTGCTTGGGAATGCCACTCGCTTTTCTCGTTATGTTAAAGGCCTTGATCCCACACAATCCGATGCCTATGCACCGCTCCGCCGTCTTGTAAAACCATACATCTTGCGTCGCCTCAAGAGCGATAAATCCGTTATCACCGATCTTCCTGATAAAACAGAAATGGAAACATGGTGCCTTCTCTCGCAACGACAAGCAGCACTCTATCAACAATCGGTTCATGATCTAGAAGCGGCACTCGAAGCTGAAAAAGAAAACAGAGACAAGGACCGTGACCTCAAGCGTCGTGGACTTGTATTTTCTTTTCTCATGCGTTTTAAACAAATCTGTAATCATCCTTCTCAGCTACTCGCAGATAAAAAATGGAACCCCAAAGATAGTGGAAAGTTCCAACGCTTAACGGAGGTTTGTGAAGAGATTGCTTCGCGACAAGAAAAGGTCCTCATCTTCACACAATTTCGTGAGATGACAGCAGCGCTGGCGGAACATCTTGAAAAAGTTTTTGGCCATGCCGGCCTCGTTCTTCATGGTGGTACGCCTATTGCTAAGCGCCAAGAAATGGTGACTTCTTTTCAACGCGAAGGTGGCCCTTCTTTTTTCATTCTCTCACTCAAAGCTGGTGGCACTGGCCTCAATCTGACCGAGGCAGCACACGTCATTCATTTTGACCGATGGTGGAATCCTGCTGTTGAAAATCAAGCGACGGATCGCGCTTTTCGTATTGGACAAAAGAAAAATGTCATCGTACATAAATTCGTCTGTCGTGGCACAGTCGAAGAACGGATTGCTGCTATGATCCGCGAAAAACAAGGACTCGCTGATTCTCTACTTGGCAGCGGTGCGGAAAAAATGATGACTGAAATGAACAATGAGGAACTATTGAAATTTGTTGCGCTCGATTTAAATGCTGTCTCAACGGAGCCCTAAACTTTTCAACTCGCCGTTTCAAAAGTGAAGTGCAACACTCTGCTCTGAAAAGCTAGCATTATGGGTTACTCAAAGGTGTGTTGCTTTTTGTTAGGTTAGACTTGAGGGTAGGAACAGGAAAGCGAGCAGGCAAGGAAGAATTAGATGGCAC
>JAPLTJ010000107.1 GCA_026398175.1 Verrucomicrobiia bacterium
GGTAATTCTAATTGTCGTCGGGCAACCAGGGAGCCATTGTATCGTACGTTGATAGACATTCGAAATTTACCCTGCTCAAAAAAATAGAGCGCAAAGAAGCGGCACTAGTAGTTGCTGCAACGCTAGAAAAAATGAAAGACCTGCCGCATAAAGTTGAGACAATCACTTTCGACAATGGCAAAGAATTTGCAAGGCATCAAGAAATCAGCGTTGCCTTAACCCGGATATTTCATACCGATCTACAGCGAAAGCCGGGAAGGCCTATGACTGCTGCGTTAGACTCCGGTTTGAGCTTGGACACTATGTACACATACAGCCCGGCGCTCAAATCCTCGTCTGCCTTGCCTCATCAGCCTTCGCTGCTTCCTCGTCACAATCAGTATGAAATATCCGGGTTAACTGCCTGTTGTTATTTCGCTCAGCCATATCATTCTTATATGATTTTTTTTGGAAGTCTTGAGGCCCAGCTGGTAGGCTTCTCCGAGAATGGGCATCCAAAGTTCGTCGGAGGAGGAAGCCTACCAGCGGGCCTCAAGACAAAGATAGGCTATCAGTCTACCAAATAATTCATAAACTGATAGCAGCCAGGCATCGAAAAAAACCGACGGGAATTTTTCGAAGGAGTTTGGAAAGACCGTTTTTCATTACAGGCGTTTAACGCCGTTCCCAAGTTTGGTCTCCAGATTCCGCCTGGTTTTAACTCGAACTGTTACAAGAGCCTTTGAGCTCGCATATAAGAAAGAGTGAAAAACTATCTCCGTTAAAAATAGCATCAACCTATCATCACAATGAATCACAATAATTCCACTATTTATCTAGGTCTCGATATTTCTAAAAGCAAATTAGATTTAGCCGGACCTAACATAAAACACCAGTCTTTTGACAATACTCCTGAAGGCATTACCAAGCTTATTGAGCTCCTTCAATCATCAGCACTATCAGCATACATTGTTTTAGAGCCAACAGGAGGCTATGAACGCTCTGTTATTCTTGCTATGGAAAGAGCGAAAATAACGGTCTGTCGCATTAATCCTTATCAAGCTCGTGCTTTTGCTACAAGCATGGGCAAATTAGCGAAGACAGATAAAATTGACGCGCTTATGTTAGCTCGTTTTGGTGCAGACCGTCAGCCTCGCCCCATGAGCTCTTATGATGAAAAACAAGAAGCCCTACGCGTCATGTATGATCGTCGTCAGCAGCTTGTACGGTTACAAACTTGTGATTCTAACCGTCTAGAAACAGCCATTCCATCAATGCGCAAACACCTTGAAACCAGCCTCAAATTTATTGCAAAACAGATCGCTGAAATAGAATTAATGATCTCTGGGTATTTTGCAAGTAACACAGAGCTGCAGGAAAAAGTTGATCGATTAACATCTGTTCAAGGTGTCGGTATTCAAACCGCCACAGTAGCTCTTGCTCACATGCCAGAGCTTGGCAATCTTAGTGATAAAGAGCCTGCTGCTCTAGTAGGTGTTGCTCCTTATACCATCTCCCCAAAATAAATGGACTATAAGACGCTGGAAGTTTGGTGTTGAGCAAGGCGGAAGAGTGCAGCGCTATGCGAACATAACGCCAGATCTGACAACGAAGCTCAGCGCCAAAATAACAAGTCAGATGGGGAGATGGTATTACAATAAAGACAGCGGTAATCACTCAGGTCATCGCTCCATCAGGGGTGGACGGCGTCAAGTTAGAAACATCCTTTTCATGGCTGCTATAAGTGCCGCCCGTTTCAATCCTATATTAAAGACCTTTTACGAACGTCTAATAGCAGATGGCAAACCAGCAAAAGTAGCTCTCATTGCTGTCGCACGAAAACTTATAGTGCTTCTTAATCTCATGCTAAAAAATCCGAATTTTTCCCTTGCCAAATAACACTGTTACTTGCGAGAGAGGGCTCAATAAAGCACACCAATGGACTCGTGCGCCAGTTTATACGGAAGCAGGCGAACATCCACGAAGTTCCCGATGGATTTATTGAGCAAGTTCAAAACAGCTTGAACCATCGACCCAGCAAAATTCTTGGAGGCAAGACGCCCTACGAAGTTTTTTTTGGAAAAGAAAATTTCTCGACACCAGCCATGTGCTTTGAAGGCCTACATTGGTAGAAGCAATGAGCTTTGCCGGGCAGACACGTAGGAGCTGCGCGCTCCAGATGAAGGCATTCACTCCAGGTTCTCAGCGCCTCGTCGCTTCGCTCCTCGGCACCTCCACCTTGCGTGAATACCTTCATCTTTGGCTTCTCCACGCGCCACCCAATTCTTCCTTGCCTGCTCGCTTTCCAGTTCCTACTTTCAATTCCAACCTAACAAAAAGCAACACACCTTTGAGTAACCCATAGTGCTAACTTTTCAGAGCAGAGTGCTGCACTTCACTTTTGAAACGGCGGGTTTTAATCTTGTCACTTTCTCCTTCATGGACCTTGAACTGTCAATGTCAATCATTTCAACTTCAGCCCCAAAAAATTTCTGACGGTGCCCATTTCTGATTGAGAAAAAGGTTCTGGAGCAAGATCGACCCAAAGCGCGCTCGAGGAGCCTCCATCCAAATTGAGTGCTCTTTTAATAGGATGTGTTGAAAAAAACTGCGGGGCTGCAGCCAATAAAATACGAGCAGCTTTGGCGAGCGTGACAGGAGAAATCACGCCGATCATCCAAAGACCGTGACCATCAGTAGCCACGAACGTCCGACGCGCAATCCGTGTTGCTTCTAGGCCAGCGACGGGAGCTTGATGATCGATTAAAAAAGGTCCCGCTTGAAGAACTCCTGTTACTCCCGTTGGCATGGTCTCTCCCACGCGCAACAGCTGCAACTTCTCTCCCTCCATGACAACAAATCCGCTTAAGAGCCGTGCTGTTTCTTGAACGTGCACTATTTTTCCCTGACTGATCATCAATCCCAACGGCTTTCCATCAGGATGAAAATAAGCTCCGTTCACTCCAGCTAAGAAATGCTGTTCCCTCATCACTTGAGCTAGTTTTTTATCTCGCAGAGGATTGTCGATCACCTGCAATTGATAGGCACTTTCTTTGAACACAACAGCCGTAACAATGGCTTCCCTCTCTTTTTCTACCGTTGAAATTTCTCGCAAGGTCACTGACTTCAACAGCGCTCCTCCTGGAAGAGAACCTCTCTCTCTGCTTTTGATGACATGCCACTTCGCACTGAGAGCAGCTTGCAGGCTAGCTATGAAAATCAGGATGAGGAAAATAGTAACGAGTAACGGGTAACGAGTTGCTGGCACTTCATAGGATACTCCATTTTAAAATTTTCATCTTTTGAAGAGCGAAAATAAGGCTTTCGACCAGCTGATAAATTTTGATCTTAACACACTCGTTACCCGTTACCCGTTACTTCAAAAAAATCCACAACAGCCTCCACCAACCCAGGGATGTCATGCTGCTTTGCTTCCAGCCCCACGGCCATCCCCAGTTCTTTCATGACGGAAGAAGTCACTGGGCCAATGCTGGCGAGCACCAGTTTTTCAGGCAAGGAAATTGATTTTTTCTCGAGAAGATTTTTAAAATGCTGCGCCGTCGAGCCACTTGTAAACGTAACCAAATCCGCTCCCTCTGCAGCAAAACGTTGAAGACCGCCCGATGCATCTTCGGTTACACCGATAGTCTGGTAAACCGGAACATCATCGACAATAGCTCCACAATTTTCCAATTCCACAGCAAGCAGCTCACGGGCTCCTGAGGCTCGCGGCAGGAGCATCTTCAGATTTTCAACTCCAAGCTTTTTAAATTCTTGCAAGAGCGATTCTGCCACAAACTTGGGCGGCATCAGATCGATTTCAAAATGATACTCCTTAATTTTTTGTGCCGTTCCAGGACCAATCGCTGCAATTTTTGCATTTCCTAATTCCCGAGCATCTTGATGCAGCTTGAAAAAGGCCTCAAAAAAATGAGCAACTCCATTCGGACTCGTGAAAATAATCCAATCGTAATGATGCGCCTGCACCACAGCCTCTGCAAAGGCTTCGCGATCTTTCTTTTCTTGGACAGGCTCGATCCGGATAGTGGGAAGTTCGTAAGCATCGGCGCCTAAATTGCGCAGCGCTACAACAAGCTCGCTGGCCTTTTCTCGCGTGCGAGTGACAGCAATTCGCTTTCCAAAAAGCGGTCTCGTTTCAAACCAATTCAATTTTTCTCGCAAAGGAACGACCTCTCCAAAAACCGCAACCGCTGGCGCTTCAAAATGCTCTCGCTTCGCCTTCTCCGCAATCGTTGCCAGCGTTCCCGTCAGCGTCTGCTGACGGGGTGTCGAAGCCCATCGCACAAGAGCCACTGGAGTATTTTGATCCATGCCTGCTGCTAAAAATTCCTCGCAAATTTTTCCCAGACGCTCCACTCCCATCAACATCACTTTGGTTCCCGCTATTGTTGCAAGCGCTCGATAATCAAGAGTCGATTCTTTTTTAGAAGGATCTTCATGCCCGGTAAAAATGGTCAACATCGAATTGCTGGCACGATGCGTCACAGGAATTCCTGCATAAGCCAATCCGCCAATCGCAGACGTCACGCCTGGGACAATTTCAAATTTCATTCCTGCTGCTGCGAGAGCCTCAGCTTCTTCTCCACCACGCCCAAAAAGAAAAGGATCACCTCCTTTGAGCCTCACCACAAGCTTTCCAGCCTGAGTCGACGTTACGAGCAACTCATTAATTTCTTCTTGCAAGAGCGTATGATTTCCAGCGCTCTTACCAACGTAGATTTTCTCTGCCGTTGCGGGGGCCTGTTGTAGCAACGTAGGATTACAAAGATAATCATAGATGACGACTTCTGCCTGCCTCAACAGCTCTGCTCCTCTCATCGTCAAAAGCCCCGGATCGCCCGGCCCAGCACCAACGAGATAGCAAATTCCACTTTTAGATTGAGATCTTTTTTTCATAAAAATTTTTTAAATGACCGCTAACTTTTCTCCAAGCTGTGTTGCAACGCGCAGTGCCACTTCTCCCGGAGTGGTTCCAGTCGCCTCACCCTCGCGAAGTTTGGCTAAGGGAAAAGGAACGTAGGTTGCACGAAGATGTAGTTGTTGTGAAGCAGGATCAATCGTCGTCAATGCTCCCAAGGCCATATGACAGCCGCCACCAAGATAACGCAGCAAGAGCCGCTCTGCCTCAACACAGCGGGCTGTCTCTTCATGATGAATTTTTTTTAACGCTTGTTCAAATTCCGGATCATTATTCTCGGCACGCGTCTCAATAGCGATCGCTCCTTGACCAGGTGCTGGAAGAAGGTCTGTCAACTCCGTCACAAAAAGTTCCCTCCCCTCAAAAAGAAATCTTCCTTCGTTATTAACAATTCCTAAATCGAAGCCGAGCCGCTCTAATCCTGCACGAGCTAAGATCACCGCATCAGCAAATTTTCTCAAACGCGTCGGAACATTGCCGCGAATCGGTTTCACAAGAAGGTCCGAGCGTTGAGAGCGGACCCACTCAAGACGACGAGGACTGCTTGTTCCCACGACAGCTCCCAGAGCAAGTTTTTTCCAACCTCCAAGTTCTCGTGTGATCACAACATCAGTAACATTCGCTCTTGGAAGGATCGCTGCTAATTTTAATCCGGGAGGCGTGACCACAGGGAGATCTTTGAGACTGTGCACCGCCGCATCGATTTCGCCAGCAAGCAAAGCTTCTTCCAACTGACGCGTAAAGAGCCCCGAACCTTCAGACACTGGCTCATGAAGCGACAAGCTCTGTTTAACATCTCCCGTCGTCGCGACAATCTTTTCTTCCAATAATAATTGAGGAGCAACCGCGCGCAACGCCTCACCAACCATCGTCGTCTGCACCCGTGCCAGAGCGCTTCCACGAGTCCCAAGGATGAATGACGATCTGTTCATCGTTTGATCTTATAATATGAATTAAAATGAACGAGCAGAAAAAACTACATGATACTGCAAGCACGAGGTGGGGCAGCCTTTTTTTCTAACTAAAGTTTTTCTTGTTGCTGGAGCTTGTTAATTTGTTCCCTGAGTTCCTCTTCGCGAGGATCTGTCAGCGTTGGCGCTTCCTCAACGTCAATTTGATGCTCATTAAAATCAGCAACCCTTTCGGCCTGGATTTTTTCAGCAAGCAAGCATTCTTGTCGGTAGGAAGCAAGTTCATGAAAAGCACCTGCCAATTCAGACTGTATTTTTGCAAGTTCGCTATTTACAGGCTCGCTCTCAGTCATTTTATTTGCGTATCGAACACTCTCAAGAAAGAGCTCAGCAATTTTTTGATGCATCTCGTATTGATCTACATTTTTTTTAATAAAATTTTCATTTGACTCAACGGATGTTCTTTTTTGAATCCATTCATCAGCTAGCAGTGCTTCTTGAGCAGCAGCATGGTGCTCCCCTGCGGCCTTCCTTAGTGCACTTAAAGACAAAGCCTCTATTGTTTGTGTCGGGATGAACAGATGAAGATTTTTTCTTTTTCTTTCTTTTGACTAGCGCTCTTTCGACAGCTTCATTATGAATTTCCTCAGCATAGGAAAAAGAATCAATCGCATCAGTGAGATATCCCTCCCTTTCAGCGGCTGTACCTAGAGCGTGTCCGCAAACAGCTCATTTTTGACATTTTGTAACTGCTCAGCACCCCTAGCTGGCATTGCATAAAAAAGGTTGGCCTTGGATGGCCGTTTCAAGAGCCTCCATGATATTCCAAGGCCCTTTCAACCGCGAAGTGCAACACGTGAAAAAAAATAGAAAGGCTACATGATGATGGTAATCTTTAAGGTGTCAAAACCAAGGAGATTATCATGGCCAGAGGCTATCATCATGTAACCAGAGACAAACGATCTCA
>JAPLTJ010000086.1 GCA_026398175.1 Verrucomicrobiia bacterium
GTGCCATCTAATTCTTCCTTGCCTGCTCGCTTTCCTGTTCCTACCCTCAAGTCTAACCTAACAAAAAGTAACACACCTTTGAGTAACCCATAATGCTAGCTTTTCAGAGCAGAGTGTTGCACTTCACTTTTGAAACGGCGGGAATAAAAACTAGGATTTTTGCGCTTTATAAAATGGAGCGAAGCCTAGATGACTCAAACTTAAACTTGTAACTCAAGCTCCATCGCGAGGCGATGGCGTGGGCAGGAAAGGATTCGAACCTTTGAAGGCGTAAGCCAGTGGATTTACAGTCCACCCCGTTTGGCCACTTCGGTACCTACCCAATGAAAGTGAATGAGGATAAAAGAGCTTGTGAAATTAGTCGATAAGAAAAACGCAAAGAGGTTTTTCTAGTTCGCTTCAAGCAGCTGAACAGCCGCTTCAAGACTAGCTGTATCGCTGATACTGATCACTTCTGTTCCTTTGCGGATGCGGTTAACGAGTCCTGCAATGACGCCGCCTGGACCAAGTTCTAAAAAGCGAGTGCAGCCACATTGATCGATCAGATGTTCGATGGTTTCTGTCCAACGTACCGAGCCAGTGACCTGATCAGCGAGGGCTGAGCGAATTTCTTCAACGGAAGAGGCAGGTCGTGCGTTAATGTTGCTGATGACGGGAACTTTTGGCATCGCGAGTGATGTCTCTGCAAGAACGAGACTAAGCTGTTCACGTGCTGAGAGCATCAGGCGAGAATGGAAAGCGCCCGCAACAGTCAGTTCAATTGCTTTGCGTGCTCCATGTTCCTTGGCGATGCTAATAGCCTTAGCAATATTTTCTTTTTCTCCTGAAATCACAATTTGTCCTGGCGAGTTGAAGTTCGCGACATCCACATCAGCTGCAGCAGCGAGTTCGCGGACTTGCTGTTCCTCTGCTCCGATGATCGCTGCCATCGTTCCTTGAGTCCCCTCGCAAGCCTCTTGCATGAACTGAGCGCGCTGCATGACAAGCTTGAGGCCTGAAATAAAATCAAAAGTTCCCGAGGCAGCGTGGGCGGTGAATTCGCCGAGTGACAATCCTGCTGCGGCATGAAAAGTAAAATGAGGAAGTTTTTCTTTTAAAAGAGCGAGGCAAGCAAGTCCGTGAACGTAGAGCGCTGGCTGGCAGACCGAAGTTTGTGTCAGCGTTTCAGCCAGCCCTTCAAACATGATTTGAGAAAGTTCCATGTTCAAAGTGGCATCCGCTTTTTCAAAAAGAGCAGCGGCAGCAGGAAAGTTAGCGGCAAGGTCTTTGCCCATGCCAACGGCTTGAGCTCCTTGACCGGAGAAGAGAAGTGCAGTGCGATTCATAAATTTGGAGATAGAAGATAGGAGAAACTTTTAGAGAAGCGATTTATAATTTAATAAAACATTAAAGTGGTGATCTTCAGAATCAATATTGACATTGTGATAAAACGCACAAGCTGCAATAAGAACGTCTGATCCAGGAACAGGAGTTCCTTGATTTCTGCAAAAAGAAGCTAGCTTGTAAGCCACGCTCCAAACATTGTTATGAATTTCAAGATGATGAAGCAATGAGCATAATGCACCAACATCATCTTTATCTTCTTTTGTTGAAGCTCCCATGTAGAGTTCTGTTACAATCATAGGGCAGATGGCAGCCAGATCTGCTGCTATCAGAGAAGAAACTCTCTTTTTGATTAGTGGATCACCTTTTTTTCGTAGCAGATGAATGAGGCTAGATGTCTCAATGAGCGTCATTGAAATTACGTTACGATGTCTTGACTTCGCAATGCTAGTAACTCTTCTGAATTCATAAAAGTGTCGGATTGTCCTAGACGTGCAAGCATTGTTTCTAATTTGCGCTTACGGCTAAATTCTTGGAGAGCTAAGATAATAACTTCTTGTTTAGTTTGTCCTTCTGAACAACAGATCGCTTCACTTAAGACATCTTCTGGGAGTTCAAGTGTTATTTTCATAGCAGAAAGATTAACTTTTATTTTTATAAAAAGAAAATTCTTTTTGTTAATTTTCTCCCTCTGTCAAAAAATTTTCCAACAGCTCCTTTGGCATTTTCTTTTCCGTCTTGGCGCCCAGCGCATGAAGGCGGGAGGCTGTTGCGATCATATTTCCTTTTTGGGATCCGAGGCGGGCAATGGCTTCGTCTTGCGTGGTGAGGGCTTTTGCGAGCAGGGTGCGTGCAGAGAGAAGATGATTGGCAAAATCAACAAAGCGATCGTGCAAGACGCCGCCGAGGCGAGCGATTTCCAAAACATTTTTGGTCTGCTTTTCCACTTTCCAAAAATTATGAATGGTGCGAAGTGCTGCGAGCAGCGTGCTGGGCGTCACGAGGATGATGCGATGAGCAAAGGCAAATTCAAAAAGCTGGGGATCAGCTGTCAGAGCGGCTCCAAAGGCTGGCTCGATCGGAAGAAACATCATCGTCATCTCCGGGGTTTTTCCAGGGAAAAGATCAGGGTAGCCTTTTTCAGCGAGCGACTTGATGTGCGTGCGAACGGCGGCAGCATGAGCGGAGAGGGCCTGCTGACGTTCTGATTCTTCCAGCGCATTGCAAGCCCGTTCGTAGTCGACGAGTGAAACTTTCGAATCAACGACGATAATCCGATCTTCAGGAAGATAGATGACCGCATCGGGGCGGAGGCGCTCGGCTGTAGAAACTTGCAATTCAAATTCTCGTCCCCGTTCGAGGCCTGAGAGCTCGAGGGTGCGCTCCAAAATGAGTTCGCCCCAAGCGCCGCGCCGTTGTGATTTACCTTGGAGCGCTGAAGCCAGATTTTGAGCGTCGGTGGAGAGTTGGTTGTTGAGTTGCGAGAGCTGCGAGAGTTGTTGGCGCAGGCTCCCGCTGTTTTCGACTTGCACGGTATGAATCTCTTCGACGCGCTTGCGAAAAATTTCGAGATTTTCTTTGAGCGGAGAGAGGACGTGACCAAGTTGTTGCTGGCTTTTATTGCTGAGCTGTTCGGTTTTTTGTTCCAGAATTTCAGTCGCCACATTTCGGAATTGAGCCGTGAGCATTTCTTGAAGCTGCTCGCGACCTTCTGCTCGTGCGGCGGCAAGCTCTTGTTGCACGCGTCGGGATCGTTGCCACCAGCCGATCAAAGCGCCAAGCGTCAGTGCAAGAAGAGTTGTTAGTAAAAAAGTGAGAGCAGGCATGGGTAGAACCGAAGAATAAAGGATCTGTTTCAAAAAGTCCTTTTAAATAATACTCGCCGTTTCAAAAGTGAAGTGCAACACTCTGCTCTGAAAAGCTAGCATTATGGGTTACTCAAAGGTGTGTTACTTTTTGTTAGGTTAGACTTGAGGGTAGGAACAGGAAAGAGAGCAGGCAAGGAAGAATTAGATGGCACGTGGAGAAGCCAAAGATGAAGGTATTCACGCAAGGTTGGAGGTACCGAGGAGCGAAGCGACGAGGCTCCGAGAACCTGGAGTGAATGCCTTCATCTTGGGGTGCGCAGCCCA
>JAPLTJ010000108.1 GCA_026398175.1 Verrucomicrobiia bacterium
ACGCAACCAAAACCTTGCCTTGACCTCTCGTGCCACCCCGTCCACCATTGCCTCCCGATATTAAGATCCCAACCTTCTAAAACCCTTCCTTCACGAAGCTTATTTTAAAGAACTTTTGGTCGAAGAATGGGGTCCACCTCATTTGTCAGCTAAAGTTTTTACCAGGCTGGCAAAATTTTGAGCCTCTCTAACAAGATCTTCTGAGCGATCAGCAATCGCTTTTGTTTGTGCGAGGTTAGCCTGGACAAGGCGTACAGCATCCGTTGAAGAAATAAGCTCTACTTTAGAATTAAGTGACTTATAAACCCAATTGTTATAATGGGTTTTTTTATTTAAATCTAAAGGTCCTCTAATGTTCCGCAGTAATTTTTTTGCCATTGGAGTGAGACCGTCTGTTGCTGCTTTCGTGTCAAAGAGATAATAAGCACTTTGCAAAGTTGATTCTGGAGTGAGCTTACTTCTTGTTCTTGCTATCAAGGTATGAATTTCTAGGACATGCCTTTCATTGAAAACAGTCGTTTGTCGAGGAGCTCCAGTGGCAGCTGTTAGTGGTGTTGTTTCATTTTCTTCGCCTGCAGTCAAATGTTGAAAGGCTTCTACAGCGTTGTTTACTAATGCTTGAATACTTCCATAAAGACTAGGACCACCCCCTTCAGAAATTTTCGCTATGCGACCAGTTGCCAGCTCTGGAACAGTGATGCTATGAGTGTTGCCGAATTGTTCTAAATTTCCTCTCGTTAAAGTGTGATTGACAAAAAACTGATCAAATTTATTTAAATCTATAGTAATTTTAGTTTGATCAGTCCTTCCAGAGCGACTGGTCATACCAGAGTATACAGTAGTAACTGCCGCTTTATAATTTTCAGATTTTTTCATCGTCTCTTCTAAACTATTTCTTATTTTTAGACGTGCCCCTGCCATCAGGGTTAGATCCTCTTGTGACCTAAAACAAGCTTTGATCACCGCAGGAAGGCACCAGAGTTTATCTTTGATAGCTACGTAGTCTCCATTGTGAGTAGATTGCTCGCTCTGCTGATAAAACCCAATCAAAGAGGCATCGTCGAAGTTATCGTTATGAAGGATGTGGGCCAGCGATGGCACCGTAATATTCCTAGCAGGAGCGCTAGGATTCTGCTGAAACGAAGATCCCTCTTGGCGATCTACAGGATCATACTCTCTGCGATTGGCTTGTCCTGTATCAGGAAATGGCAGCACAGTTTTTCCCTTGTTCTCATTGCCCCTTTTGCCTCTAAACATCATTAACGGAGAAGTTGCATTCTTGACGCTACTGATGATTTCAAAAGTCCCATCGTCGTGCTGAAGTAGATGAAGCTGAGCCGTGTTATTAACTTCAGAGGAACCATCTTCATGCAATATGTAAGAACCGACTTCCGTGCTGGGTAACGTATTATCACTCGAAGGAAGAGAAGTTTCTATCCAGTTACAACACCTCATGACATCAAGTTCTGTGAGGCCAATCATGGGAGTTTGAGGATCGAGGCTCCTAGCGATAGAGTAAAGAAGATGTGGTTGTTGATCTTCAGGAGATGCAGTTTGAAGAATTTCTCCACTCATCGTTTCTGTATTGTAAAGCCCGTGAACATCCTCTGCAGAGGCTACAGCCATCAGACATTGGCAGTATTCTTGGATACTGAGGAAATGAGCCTCATAAGAAGTTGAATCTTGATTGTCATCAAGCGCGAAGGAGCGATGAGAAAAAGAGAGAATTAACAGGCCCTTTCAACCGCGAAGTGCAACACGTGAAAAAAAATAGAAAGGCTACATGATGATGGTAATCTTTAAGGTGTCAAAACCAAGGAGATTATCATGGCCAGAGGCTATCATCATGTAACCAGAGACAAACGATCTCAA
>JAPLTJ010000120.1 GCA_026398175.1 Verrucomicrobiia bacterium
ATCTCGCTGATATATTGCCTTTTGAATATCCTCAGCAGCTCTTGCTCCCTTGCTAAAATTTGCTGTGAGTACTAATTGCGCCAATTTTACTAACGTTCTTCATTTCGTAGAAATGAAGAGACGTTGGTAGTTACGAAAAAACTCAATTTATTTTGAAAGCTATCTTGTTGACGTTTTCTTTGTTATAGTAACATTGATAGCCGGCAATTATTTTAAGTATGGATTTTAATTTTTCTGAGAACCGACAACTGACAACTGACAACTTAACTCCCCTCTCTGATTTACAACCAGGCGATAAAGCCATTGTTCGAGCATTGCCGCAAGATCGACTTCTTGCGACACGATTAGGAGAAATGGGACTCTTATCTGGCACTGAAATCACTTATGTTCGAAAGGCTCCGCTTGGAGATCCGCTTGAAATCAAGGTTCGCGGTTATAGTCTCAGTTTGCGCTTGAAAGATGCTGCGGCTATCCAGGTAGAAAAAATTTCATAATAAAACAAATGGTTTTTTCCTGTAACCTGTAACCTGCAACCTGTAACCTGCTCTATTATGAGCGAAGAATCTTCAGCCCAGCCCAGGCGTTATGCTGTTGTCGGTAACCCGAATTGCGGTAAGACAACGCTTTTTAACGCACTGACGGGCTTACGGCAAAAAGTTGGCAACTATCCAGGAGTGACCGTAGAAAAAAAATCCGGTTATTTTATTGGACAACATGGTGAAAAAATCGAGCTCCTCGATCTTCCAGGAAGTTATAGCCTCAGCGCGCATGCTCCTGATGAACGTGTGACACGCAATGTGCTATTAGGGTTGCGTTCTGATACACCGCGTCCCGATCGAGTACTTTGTGTCGTTGATGCCTCTCATCTGGAGCGCAACCTCTATTTCATCACGCAAGTATTAGAACTCGGATTGCCAACCATTATTGCGCTCAACATGATTGATCTTGCGGAGGCAGGAGGGGTTTTTATTGATGCAAAAAAACTTTCTGAAAAATTAGGAGTGCCCGTGATTCCTTGTCAGGCACAGCATCGAGAGACGCTCTTGCCTTTGAAATTAGCACTCAGCCGTGCTGAAATGACGCGAAGCAACTGGACTCTTTCTTTTCCTCCAACATTAATGCGTGCCGTGGATACATTGGCAGCTCTTTCTGCTCAAAGTGAATCGGGGCTACGACAAGACGAAATCAGTGTGCAGAGAGATCCTCTCATCCGTGTTAAATCAATGATTCTTTTAATCGCGCCTGATGTTGAAATTGGATTGTTAGCCGCAGAACTTCACATGAGTTCAGCGTTGGGAGTGGCTGTGGCGCAGCGTGCGATGCTCGATCGAGAATTGCCGACATGGCGAGAGGAACTCATTGGAGTGCGTTATGAGCACATCAACAAAACCTGTCAAACATCTCAAGGTCGTAATACTATTGCTGATGATGCGACAACGCACCGGCTTGATGAAATTTTAACGCATCCATTTTGGGGATGGATTGGTTTTTTTGGCATCATGAGCCTCATGTTTGTTTCAATTTTTGTTGTAGCTGCTTATCCGATGGATTGGATTGAAAAAGGGTTTGATCTTTTAGGAGATCTCATCAAAGGAATTCTTCCCGTAGGAGATTTGAGAAACTTGCTCGCCGATGGCGTTGTTGCTGGTATTGGAGGGGTCATTACCTTTTTGCCGCAGATCTTGGTTCTCTTCTTTTTTATTGGATTGCTCGAAGACACTGGCTACATGGCGCGTGCAGCTTTTTTGATGGATCGCGTGATGAGCAAAGTGGGGTTGCATGGAAAATCATTTATTCCGCTCCTGAGCTCCTATGCTTGTGCTATTCCTGGCATCATGGCAACACGAACCATCGAAAATTCAAAAGATCGACTGGTAACTATTTTAGTAGCGCCGCTGATGAGTTGTTCTGCGCGCTTGCCAGTTTATGCCTTGATGATTGCGGCTCTTTTTCCTGTAGGCACTGTCTCGGTCTGGACCAAAGGTGCTATCATGATGGGACTCTATCTTTTTGGAACGGTGGCCGCTTTAGCCTTCGCTTGGTTGTTTAAAAAAACAATTTTGCGCGGAGAGACACCTGTTTTCCTCATGGAATTGCCGCCTTATCGTTGTCCCGCTATCAAACATATTTTTCTCCAAATGTTATGTCGCACTCATCTGTTTTTGAAACGTGCGGGCACGGTGATTTTAGGAATTTCTATTTTGCTTTGGTTTTTGGCAAGTTTCCCAAAAGTAAAAACAGAGCTTCCTTCTGTTGAACCTGACAAGGCGGCACAACTTGATCATAGCTACGCTGGACGGCTGGGGCATTTTTTAGAGCCAGCGATTGCGCCGCTTGGCTTTGACTGGAAAATGGGAATCGGACTTGTGGCAGCACAGGCAGCGCGCGAAGTGTTTATCAGCACCCTGGCAATTATTTATCATGTGGAGGGGGATGAAAAAGAAGTTAAAAAAAATAGCACCTCTCTTCGCGAAAAGTTATCACATGAAACACGCTCGAATGGGCTTCCTGTCTACACGCCGCTGACCTGTCTTTCACTTTTAGTTTTCTTTGTGCTCTCCATGCAATGCATCAGCACGCTTGCTGTTGTGCGCCGCGAAACGAATAGTCTGCGCTGGCCCCTTTTTCAATTCTGCTACATGACTGGTGCGGCTTATTTAGCGTCTCTGTTGGTGTATCAGGGAGGATTGTTGTTAGGGTTTCAGTAAAAAAGGGATGAAAGAATTAACCGTAACGCAAAGAAAAGAAAAATTAATTTTGTGGTGTCACTTCACTGGTCAGGATGAATACTGACGGAGTAGTGTAATTTTATTTTCATTAAAAAAATAACGTCATTCCTGCGGACGCAGGAATCCAGGAGGCTATCGATTTTTATGTTTGCTTTCGTAAAAGTGCTTTTGTCATCTTTCGGTAAAAAAATATTTGTGCTGCATTGAGAGCACACAATGATTTCATTTTTTGCAGAAATCTATTATTTGTTGTGAACAAACAATGCAGATCCTCAGTCGTCTGGGTTCCAGCGTCCGCTGGAATGACGTCTTGGGTGTAGTGACGCTAGCTCTAAACATTCAACATTATATTTTCTGTGTTAAAACAGAGGCATGCTTAATTGATGAAGAGCTCAAAATAAAAATAGGATTATAATAAAAAACGTCCATGCCAACACTTCTCCAATTTTCTCGTGAATTAGCAGCGATGGCTCAAGCTGGTCTAACCTACACAAAAGACCCATTTGATAAAGAACGCTTCACGCGGTTGAGAGCGATGGCGAGTGAACTGTTGCGACTCTCCCATCCGAAGTGTCTTGATTTTGAATGGCCGCAAGAGATCGGTTATTCCACTCCCAAAGTTGATGTGAGAGGCGTCGTTTTTAGCGAAGAGGAAGTGTTGTTGGTCAAAGAACGATCTTCTCAAAAATGGACCTTGCCTGGCGGATGGGCTGATGTGAATAAGACGCTTCGTGAAAATGCTGAAAAGGAATGCTTGGAAGAAACAGGACATCATGTTCAAGCTCGTTCGATTGTTTCTGTCATCGACATGGAACGAGCTGGTTATCCTCAGCACCTCCACTCGATCTATAAAATTTTTCTTCTTTGCGATCTCATTAGCGGAAAACCAACAGTAAACATCGAGGTGAGTGAAATTGCATTTCATTCGATTCATGATCTGCCAGAGCTCGACCCCAACCGAGCCAGCAAAGAAGACATTCTGAGGGCCTATGAACATTTTTTGAATCCACAACTGCCGACGTATTTTAATTAAATCTGCATGAACATAGAAATTCGACCTTATCAACCGAGTGATCACTGCGATGTTGTTACTCTGATCACAACAATTCAGCAGAATGAATTTGGGCTGCCGATTACTTATGAAGATCAACCTGATCTTGCTGACATCCCTAAATTTTTTGATCTATTTCTTGTAGCGGTTGTCTCCGAGAAAGCCATTGGCAGCATTGGTCTCAAGATTATTGGAGATTTTGCCGTCATCAGAAAAATGTTTGTTGCCCAAGAAAATCGAGGAAGAGAACAAGGAATCGCTCAAAAACTACTCATGGCCCTCGAAGAAGAAATAGCTGCAAGAGGAATAAATAAAATTTACCTTGGGACTACAGAATTTTTCACAGCGGCTCATCGCTTTTACGAAAGAAATGACTATCTAGAGATTTCCATGAGCGACTTGCCATCTGATTTTCCTGTCATGAAAATCGATACAAAGTTTTTTTGTAAAATCAACCTATGAACGCCGCACTTCAAACAACCCTTGCGCTCACGCTCGTTGTGCTGACAGCTATTGGTTTTATTTATCGCTGGTGGAAAGGCCGCAAAAAACCTGGCTGTGGGGGAGGGTGTGGTTGCTCTTCGAAGAAAAAATTTTAATTTTATGGGAGGAGGGTTTTCAAGAGTGAATAACTTGGCTCTGACTTATGCCAGTGAATTTTTTAGTGACGGCCTAGAGCATTTTCACTAAAGTTATAGCCGCACATTGCGGCGTCACTCCGGTGCTCGCGTCCTCAAGTATCAGAATACACTGCGGGTCTGCGCGCCTCGTTCCTGGCACTGCGTCGGCTATAACTTCATTTAAAACGCTCTAGGATCTCAGTTGCAGCGCATTTACGGCATCTATGCGCTCTCACGATTTTTAGATGTTGCTTATATCCATTCACCCATTGAAAAAATAAATTATCAAGGGCTCACTGCGTTGGAAAAAAACGAGATCGATCCAGAGTTTGTTTCTCGTTGCAACCAGGTCTTTCACATAGCATCTGATGTAGAATTTCCTAAAACAGGAGTGGTCTGTACTGCCATGTCTACAGATTTAGATTTCTTATGTGCCGCTCGAGACAAAGCAAAAAGAAGTGATGAATTTCATTTAGTGAGATTGGGGCATCCTTATCCCATGACGGATAAAAATCCTCAAATGATGCGCTATGTTGAAAAGGTAGCCCCTTTTCAAGCGAGTCAGAGTCGAGTTTTTAGAATGGCTCTTCATGTGAGAAGAGGAGATTTTTTTGTTGTCGATCCAGAGCGCATATTGCCCAATGTTTATTACATTGAGGTAGCACGAAATGTTGCAAAAATTTTAAAAGAGCATGACATTCCTTTCGTGTGTGAGTTGCATACGGAGCTTCCTTCAAAAACTTTTAACATCACATCGGAACAATGCGGCATTGATCATCGAGAGATAACAGGGAGCAGCACGCTCACTTCCGAGATGTGTCACATCGAAGATTTTAAAGCGCCGTTTCAAAAGTGAAGTGCAACACTCTGCTCTGAAAAGCTAGCATTATGGGTTACTCAAAGGTGTGTTACTTTTTGTTAGGTTAGACTTGAGGGTAGGAACAGGAAAGCGAGCAGGCAAGGAAGAATTAGATGGC
>JAPLTJ010000005.1 GCA_026398175.1 Verrucomicrobiia bacterium
TCCCTAAAATAACTGGACCATCTGACTTGTTATTTTGGCGCTGAGCTTCGTTGTCAGATCTGGCGTTATGTTCGCATAGCGCTGCACTCTTCCGCCTTGCTCAACACCAAACTTCCAGCGTCTTATAGTCCATTTATTTTTGGGAGATGGTATAATTCAAAAAGATGACACTTAGAAAATCTATTTTTTAGCATCCCTTCCATCGCTTCCATCCCTGTGAATTTCTTTCTAAATACCCAAAACTTCTCGTTGCCATGGCAACAACGCCGGCGCATTGACATTCTTTGCAATAGCCTCCAGAGATGCTTTGGAGGCAATGATCGAAGGATCTAAACCAAGTTCGTACGCTTTACGATCTCGCAGCTCTTTGAATTTACGAAAAGCGTCTGCTTCTTTTTTAGTAATAGAAACACGAACAGGAATAATTTCTTGTGGCCATTCCTCTTCCGGTATGGTCAAAGCTTTTTCTAGCACCTCTTGAAAACGCGTAGCGCGATCTTGAGAAAATTTAGGCGCTTTCCATTTTTTGCCCTGAGACACAAGATCAGCAATCTCAAGCATCTCTTCATGTGACATAATATAAAAAGGAGGTTTGTCCCAGCGACGAGCTTCAGCATCACGCCATTGCCACATCGCACGAAGAACAACCCAAGCACGCGGAGGAAGTTTGATATAACCTGCAATACGCCAGAGCGTCTCTTCATCGCGTTGCTTCACCTCTCGAGTGGCCTTGATCATACGATCCCTTGATTGTAAAAACCATTCGTTGCGACCTAGCTCTTCTAATCTTTCTTCAAAAATATCAGCTAAATCCACCAGATAACGAACATCATTTAAGGCATATTCAACCATTTGATCAGAAAGCGGGCGCTGTCCCCAATTAGCTTTGCGAGAGGCTTTAGAAAGCTCTACGTCAAAATATTTTTTAATTAAGGCCGCCAAGCCAAGCTGTGACTCACCACATAATTTAGCGGCCAGCATCGTATCAAAAATATGATCATCGGGAAATTCTCCTGATCGGCGCAACAAGCGAAGATCATAATCAGCATCATGAAAAATGAGCCGCTTCCCTCGCAATGCTTCAAAAAAATCGGTCAATGGAAGTTTCGCTAGCGGATCGAGCAGTTGCAATTTTCCCGGCCAACCAATTTGAACCAAACAAAGTTTTTCAAAATAGCAATGAAGGCTATCGGCTTCAGTGTCTAAAGCAATCTGAGGTTGAGAAGCTAACTCCGTTAGGAACTCGCGAAAGGGGGAATCTGAGGAAATCATTCTGCAGCTTTGGCCGTAATTATGGTTCAAGAATAAACCTTTCTTGAAGTTGATACGCATCTTCGAGCGAGCGATGTCGTGGCTCGCGAACCTGCGTATTTCCTGGCGATGGAACCGTCACAAAAGGACCGCCTTGAAGAGGAGCTTCATCAGAAAAAGCAACGTCGGGCATCTCGCTTGGCTTTCCTTCCAATGGGAAATCTTTTCTTAATGGAAAATAGGGATACCCATCCCACATCAAAATACGTCGCAGATCAGGATGCCCTTCAAAAGTAATCCCCATCATGTCGTAGACCTCCCGCTCGTGCCAGTTGGCTGTCGGCCAAAGATCACTCACTGTGGCAATCTTAGGAGCCAGTTCAGGAAGGCGGCATTTCAAGCGAAGAGAAATATGGTCGCTCAGCGAATAGAGTTGATAGACCATTTCAAAACGAGGGTCTTCACCGAAGTGATCAACACTGGAAACGTCCAGCAGCATGTTAAAGCCGAGTTCATCGCGGCAGAAGCGAGCGATGTCATGAAGGCGCTCCGCAACAACAGAAAAAGTTATTTCGCCACGAAATTCTGTTTCGTCTAAGCCATCAGACAAAAACTTTTCTTCAATTTTTTTTACAGCTTCAGCAAGAGTCATGGAAAATAAATTACAAAGATTTTAAGAGTGCTCTTTTTTGATCGAGCAGAGAATGTTCTGTCATGATTTTATTTTGCAGTTTCATGAGCCCATCCAGCAAAGCCTCAGGGCGCGGAGGACACCCTGAGATGTAAACATCCACGGGAATCACTTGATCAACTCCTTGCAACACGGAATAGCTCCGGTACATGCCCCCACTCGAAGCACAGGCTCCCATCGCAATCACCCACTTCGGCTCTGGCATCTGTTCGTAAATGCGTTTCACAGAGAGTGCCATTTTATAAGTCACCGTTCCTGCAACAATCATGACATCGGATTGTCGTGGAGAAAAACGCATGACCTCAGCTCCAAAGCGGGAAATATCATAGCGTGAAGAAGAAGCTGCCATCAGCTCAATCGCACAACAAGCAAGTCCCATCGGCATCGGCCAGAGAGAATTTTTCCGCATCCAATTGATGGCAGCATCCAATTTGGTAATGATGATGTTTCCCTCGATTTTGGAATCGTAGGCGACAGGCGTCGTAACAATATTCGGCTTATGCATGGGGCGATTCTAGAGAGATTGAGAAGTCACGACAAGGAAGAAGAGAGCTGCTTTTACAGTTGTTGAAACGTTTCAACACTATCAAGGTAGCAACCTTGATAGTTACTCCCCATAACTCTTAGAAAATTTCTTTTTATGATCCTCGTCATGATCGGCACTCTTGCCTTCGAAATGGTCTGCCACAGCGGCTTCAGAAGAGGTTGAGATTTTTTCTGACTCAGTAGAACCGCCCGAGACTTGAACAAAGGTCATTTGAAGTTCGGCAAGAATTTTATTCAGAATGGTATCTTCCTCTTTGGAAAGATTACCGCGCGTTTTTTCACGAATGAGTTCCAGGTGATCGATAAAAACACGAGCTGCTTCTAAATTAACCGCAGTTTCACCAGTCGCAGGATGAGGGATTTTCCCCAAGCAGAAAGCTGCTTGCTGCGCCTGCACCATCACGAATTCGATGAAGCGTTGTGTGAGTTGACCATCACTTTGAGTAGAGGATTGTACTTCGGGCATAAATATTAGATTTTAGGTTAAAAGAATTTAATAGCCACAAAAGAACGCAAAGAACACAAAAAAGAAACTTCTTTGTCCCCATTATCTTTTTTTGTGTTTTGGTGGTTAATTTTTATTCGGTGCTGGAGAAGCCAGAGCACTCTTGGGCGCTACAACTGCTTCTACGGAACCAGGAACAGCAATATATTTTTTGACGACAGCATTGAGTTTTTCCAAGGTCACTTCATTAACTTCATTGGCACGATGCAAGTAATGATCAAATCCTAAGCCTACCAGTTCTTCGCTCGCACAACGGACTGCAAGACCTGCATTGGATTGCATGGCCATGGCATCAGCCCCCAAAACTTTTTGTTTCGCTGTCGCAAGCTCCTCTTGAGTCAGACCCTCTTGAGCTACGTGATGGATTTCATCATCAAATTCACTCCGCGCATGAGCAAGCTTTTTCGGATCCGTTCCCATGTAGAAAACAAAGGCTCCTGGAGCAAGCCCCATCGAGCTCGAAGCTCCGACAAAATAGGCGAGCGATTGCTTTTCACGAATGCGAATAAAGAAACGAGAACCCAAATCACTACAAGCCGCATCAATCAGCTCGAGAGCAGGACGATCAGGACTCGTAATAGAAGCCGTTAAAAATCCTTTGACGACCACAGCCTGTTCTTTAGGTTCTTCCTTGCTGACATCGATGGTTGTTGTTAATGGCGTCGGGATTGGAGGATTTTGCAATGCTAGCTCTCCTGCTGGCATTTTTTCAAAAGCTTGAGTCGCCATCTTGATCGCGTCCTCAGCATTGATATCACCAAAAATAGCGATCACTCCATTTTTTCCAACAGTCAGTTTTTTATAAAACTCTTCCACTAGCGCGCGGTTCAACGAAGGAACTGTCTCCTTCGTTCCCAAAATCCGTCGCGAGTAAGGATGTGTCCCGTAAAGTTTTTCTTTCAAGAGGCGTTGAGTCGTCGAGAGCATCTGATCATCTTCCGCTTGAATAGCTGCAAGCTGAGCCATCTTTTCATGCTCGATCTCGTCAGCTGGGAATGTTGCTTCCGTCAAGACTTCAGCCAAGAGATTCAATCCCAATTCAAAATCAGGTTTCATCACTCCAACGGAAACGCTGAAGCTATTATTTCCTGCATTGGCTCCAATGCTTCCCCCAACCTGCTCAATCGTATCAGCAATATTTTTGGCATTTCGATTCTTGGTTCCCTTGATCAGCGTGCTGGCAAGCAGATCGGTGACTCCATTTTCCTTTGCACTCTCTGCCAATAATCCTCCACGAAAAACTCCCATCATGGAAACCAGAGGAAGGCGATGATCTTCGCAAATCAAAAGCCTCAGTCCGTTGGAAAGAGTTACTTTTTTCACTTCGCGTTGATCCATTTTTTTAGCGGATTCTTTTTTCTGATCGCTCTTAAGAGGTCCGTTTTCTGGGTCAAGAGAGGTGATCGTCAAATGATCGCGAACAAAAATTTGAACTGCTGCCTGCTTCACCTCTTCGAGCGTGACGCGTTGAATAGCATCCAAGTATTCTTTGCCAAATGTTGGGTTCCCTGTCTCCAACCAATAGGAACCATAGTCTTGAGCGCGTCCATGGACCGTGGTTAAGCCGCAAAGATGATCAGCAAGAAGACAATTCTTTGCTTTTTCTAATTCTTCTTGAGTCACTCCATGCTGAACGACCTTGTCGAGTTGAGATAAAATCTCTGCTTCAGCAGCCTCTCTTTTTTCAGGAGCAGCCATAGCACTGACATAGAACAATCCCTCATTGGCATTAAGTCCATAGAATCCAGCTCCAATTTGATAGACGAGTTGTTTTTTCTCACGAATCTCTTGATTCAAGATAGAACTATTTCCAGCACCCAGAATATTTCCAAGCACTTCGAGCACGGGAGCTTTAGGGTTGGTGACGCCCGGGGCTTTCCAAGCAAGGTTCAATCGGCTCAGTTCGGTTGGAAATGTTTCCCGTGCAACCTTTATCCCAAGTTGAGCCGGCTCTTTCTGAACGAGCACCGGCTCGAGCGCCTTGCGAGGATATTTTTCAAAGAAAGCAGTGAGCTGTTGGTGCACGGCTGTGGCATCAACATCACCGACAACCACGAAACAGAGATTGTTCGGAACATAGCGCTTTTTAAAATATTCCATCACATCTTCACGTGTCAGCTGATCATAAACCTCGCGATAGCCAATGACCGGATGCCTATAGGGACTGACTTGGAAAGCCGTTGCAAAAAGGAGCTCGCTGCTTTTCCGATCAGGATCATCATCCCCCATTGCAAACTCACGGCGAATCACTTCTTGTTCCTTCACATATTCGTCGGGAGGAAGCGCTGCATTCATCACGGCATCAGAAAAAACATCCAGGGCCTTACTCACTCCTGCCGCAGGAATGTCGGTCCAAAAAACGGTGCGATCAAAAGAAGTATAGGCGTTCAGATATCCACCCTGTCCCTGAATCTCCTCAGCAATTTTTCCTGGAGGACGCGTGGCCGTGCCTTTAAAAAGCATGTGCTCTAAAATGTGAGACAAACCAGCTCCCAACCACTTGGCTTCATCGACACTACCCGTACAGCACCATGCTTGAACGGAGGCTACAGGTGCATGATGATCTTCTTCCACGATCACCGTGAGACCATTCTTCAAAGTAAAAACTTGAGGATTTCCAGAAATGGTGAGTGCTGGTGTGGTATTGGAAGAGGATGTTGCAGGTGCTGACATGGGTGAAGATGGTTGAGATGTTTCGTGAGATTCTTTTAACGATGAAGCGCACGCTGTAGAAATAAGAAGGCATGCGGTAATCAGGTTTTTCATAATTTTATGAGATGAGTGTTGCTGGTTGAAAAGGATGCACAAAAGCTTGTTGAAAATCAAATCCGTTAGAAAAAGCAGCAAGAGTATCATCTTCTGTCTTTCCAACAACGCCTGCCTCAATGAGGTTAAAAATAATTTGCCCAACGTCAGCACTATTTTTGATGCCCCAATATTGCAAGAGTGTCAGCGCCATCGGGCCAAACTCTTTCAAGGCCAGCAGCCGAAAGGCTTCGAGCAACTCGGTAGCACTGACGTGCATGGGTCGCAGCTCCTTGCGCTGTTTTTTTTGACGCTTGACGGTAAGATCCATCACCTCTCGCAAAAACAAATAAGCATCGGCCCGATAACGTTGATCGTGAGTGACGATTTTTTCAACAGCTTCTTGGAATCCTAAAATGGGAATCATTGAGAAAGTAATGAGTGATGAGTAATGGACAACGAATTTTTTACTGTCGTAGCTTGACGATACTTTTTAACGCCAAGACCAATGAGAAAAATTCCCAGCAGCGTCAAAATGACGACCTGCTCCCGTTGTGTTAAAGAAAACATCATGCCAGCCTAATGAATCAACCTTTTTTCGGCGATGATTTTTTTTCACTCGATTTTCCGACAGCAGCTGTCGCTTTACCTGCATCAGCAGAAGAAGTTGCTGGCTTCTCAGGAGCCTTGGTTGAAGCGGGTGCTGCTGAGTCACTCTTAGCTGAACTCTTGTACCCTTCGCTGCGATAATCAGTGATGTAGAATCCAGAGCCTTTGAAAATAAGCCCTGCGCCAGCGCCAATCAACCTCTTCACTTTTCCCTTTCCCCATTTTTTCATTTGGCAAAGCTCCTTAGGGCAAGTCTCATACTTCTCTGAGGACATGGATTGAAATGCATCAAAGTGATGATGGCATTTATTGCACTCGTATTCGTAGGTGGGCATGATAAGCAGGGATTCAGGTTACAGGTTACAGGTTACAGGTTACAGGTTACAGGTTACAGGTTACAGGTTTTAATAAAAGTTCTGCAATTTGAACGGCATTCAACGCCGCTCCCTTGAGGAGCTGATCGCCGCAAACCCAGAACGCAAGAGCATTTGGCAGCGCTGTATCGAGTCGCAACCTGCCGACATGACACTCATCAAGCCCTTGCACTTCAATCGGCATCGGATAAAGCGCTCTCATTGGATCATCAACGAGATCGACTCCAGAAGCTGCGATCAAGGCATCTTGTGCCTCTGCCACCGAAACTGGTTTTTCAAATTCCGCATGCACAGCAATAGAATGAGCCCGATAAACTGGGACACGCACACAAGTCATCGATGTTTGAAGCTCGGGAAGATGAAGAATTTTGCGACTCTCATTTTGAAATTTCATCTCCTCCTTCGTGTAACCATTTTCTAAAAAGGTATCGACGTGAGGCAAAAGATTGAAAGCGATTTGATGGGGATAGATTTCTTTTTTAACGGCCTCGCCCCGAGAAAGGCTTTCTACTTGGCTTTGCAGCTCTTTAATCGCACGAGCTCCCGTTCCAGAAACAGCCTGATAAGTGGAAGCAATCACACGCTTCAATCCAAAGCGTTCATGCAAGGGAGCAAGCGCCATGAGCGCTATCAGCGTTGAACAATTTGGAACGGCAATGATGCCACGATGATTTTTAATATCACCCGGATTAATCTCTGGCACAATGAGAGGCACCTTAGGATCCATGCGAAAAGCAGAAGAATTGTCGACCACGACAGCTCCAGCCTTCACGGCAAGAGGAGCAAATTTTTTAGAAATATCTCCACCTGCGCTGAAGAAAGCGATATCGATTCCGTCAAAACTCTCCGCCTCCAAAACTTCCACTGGAACCATCGTGTCGCGAAAAGCGAGTGACGCCCCCGCAGACCGAGGAGAGGCCAATAAACGAAGATACGAAACGGGAAAGTTGCGACGTTCTAAGACGCGCAACAACTGCTCTCCAACGGCTCCGGTAGCACCGACAATGGCGACATTTTTTGAAGTGGAAGAATTTAGATGCATGAAAAGGTTAACGATTAGATGGAAAGGCTAGAAGAAAGCAGAGAGACTTCAGGCAAATCATGCAAAGCAGCCACAGCATGAATGAGTACATTTTTTGTTTCAGTTGTGAGAAGTTCTAAATCTCCTCCATGAAAATAGATCAGAGCTTTAAGGCATTCACTTGGCTGAAATGCTGATCCAAACATTAAGGAGGCCGAGGCTAAACCATACGACAAGGAAACTCCATGCTGAATCATAGCAGCGATGTCGATATAATCTTTTGATTCGACACGTTGAAAAAGAACTTTAAGTTTCGTCGCCATGAGATCTTCTAACGAGGCGACTTTCAAAACTCCATCATCTGTCTGACGAGGAACATCAACGCAACCAAATTGAAGATTTCCAAAAAAAGAAATTTTAACAGACACTTCATTTTCAAATGGCACCAATACCGTCAACGTCTCTTCGCGGTCTTGTAACAATATTGCCGTTTTAAAAAAAGAAAACGTTGTTCTCAATAAATCCTTGTCTAATTTTTTTTCTGAAAAAAAATCGAAGTCGATTGATTGACGATGTCCCAGTTGTAATGCAATAGCAGTTCCCCCGTACAGGACAAAACCCAACTCGGAAACCGGCTTGAGCTGCTGCCAAAGTTGTTGCTGTGACTTGGGAAGAATTTCTAAATGCGGTTGGAAGGAATTCATGATGGCAACATTCGAGATGGTAATGTTGGAATATCTGCCTCGCAAGTAGCAAGGCCGAGGCGATAATGCCAGTAATGCCAAGAGCGCTCATCGAATTCTCCAGCCTCAGCTTGCTGCAAGACTTCTTTAAAACCTCGTTCTCCAATTTCATGAGCAAGCAGACAAATATCACTGTAGTCTCCAATGTTCATCACTTGCGTCACAAGCCGTTCAGGCCTTTCTAAAGCTTCTGCAGGAGACTTCCACCAAAGATATTTGGTCATTTTTTGAAGAATTGGTAGATCTTTCCAAGTTGGATATTGCGTCTTCATGCTACCCCTATGATATAGTTTTTTTGTTATGCTATCAAGCCTTCCAAAAAAACCTCCCAGTAATTCTGCACGCCATCTTAAGATTTCTATCGCTACACAAACGTTGGAACTTTTTGAGCAAACCTTTGATGAGCCTCCCATCAGCCTTACAAGTTACCCTATCTCCAGCTCCAAGTTTGGCTTGGGAACGGAGCCCGGTAGCAACAAAACACCGCTTGGAAATTTTTTCATTGAGGAAAAAATTGGTGATGGAGAACCAGAGAGAATGATTTTTAAAGGACGAAAGCCAACAGACATCATCGCCTCGCTTGGCGGCGAAGAAGATCACATCCTCACACGCATCCTCTGGCTTGGTGGACTCGATCCCGAAAACGCCAACACTCACGATCGCTACATCTACATCCACGGCACCAATCAAGAAGAGCTCATCGGAAGGCCTGCCAGCCACGGCTGCATTCGCATGTGCAACCCTGATATGATCGCGCTCTTTGATGCTGTCGAGACGGGAGATCGTGTGGAGATTGCGGCTTAGAGTTATATTTATCCTTTACAGAAGGCTAAATTTAACTAATATTAGCCTTCATGAAAGGACTAATATTAGATCAGGTTCTTAAAGAAAAAATTCTTCTTGGCGTTGAACCTTATAAAAAAGAACTCACGCCACGAGATACCACCTTGCCCTCCATTCGTGAAAAGGCTTTTGCAGTCATCGGCATGCGTCGCGCTGGCAAAACAACCTTCCTTCATCAGTGCCGCAATGATTTGATGAAAAAGGGAAGGAGGCCAGAACAGCTCCTCTATTTTAATTTTGAAGATGAACGGCTTTCTGATTTAAAGCTCGATCAATGCGCCCTAATCGCAGAAATTCACGAACGACTTTTTCCTCGTGAAGAAAAAACTCTTACCACTTTCTTTTTTGACGAAATTCAACGCATCGATGGATGGGAACGCTTCATTCGCCGCCTTCTCGACACATCTGAATATGAAATTTTTCTTTCAGGCTCTTCCGCAAAATTACTCAGCCGCGAAATTGCCACTTCGATGCGAGGACGCGCTTGGGAAATTCCAATTTACCCTTTTAATTTTTCAGAATTTCTAAAACATCACAAAAAAGAAATCCCGACGACAACCACTCATTTAACTTCTAAGAAAAAATTAGCTCTCGATCACCAATTCACTCGCTTCCTCAAGCTTGGCGGACTTCCTGAGGCTCAATTTCTCAATGTTTCAGATCGTTTGCAATTACTGCAAGAATACGTCGATGTTTTGTTATTACGCGATGTGATCGAACGTCATCAAATCACCAATGTAACGGCGCTCCGTTGGATGACACGACGTCTTCTTAGCAATCCCGCCGGACTTTTCTCGATGACAAAATTTGATGCTGACTTAAAATCACAAGGCATCGCCGTCAGTCGTGACACGCTTTATGAACTGTTAGAGCACCTCAAAGATACTTTCCTACTCAACACCATTTCGATTGCCTCCGATTCGGAAAAGCGTCGACAAGTTAACCCTCGCAAAATTTATCCGGTGGATACTGGCTTCATCCCACTGTTTGATCGCTCTGGAAAAGCCAATATCGGTCATGCTTTAGAAACTGCTGTTTTTGTTGAACTCCAACGGCGGCGCGCCGAAGTGGCCTATGTCCGCAATGATGATGCTACTGAAGTTGATTTTTTAGCACGCTATCCAAATGGCAAAGAACATCTCATCCAAGTCTGCACCTCGCTTCATGATGCAACAACACTGCAAGGAGAAATTCACGCTCTTCAAGAAGCTCGCAAATGCTACCCACGAGCCCAACGTCTCATCCTCACTTTGGAATCTCACCTCGCCCTGCCTGAAATTCCACGCGGCATCAAAGTCCTTCCCGCATGGCAGTGGATGCTGGGTTAGGAGTTTTTATTTTTTCTTTTTCACTTTTTTGGACTTTAGCAATGTTTGAACCTCTGGGTCTGTCATTTTTTGCGCCTTTAAAAAAGCCAGCAACATTTCTTCTGATAAAACGTTTGTTAAATTCAGCGGACCGTGTTTTACCTGCATCTCCCCTCCAGAGGCGCCATTGGACGCATAGCGGAGATAGTTCGCTAATTGAATATGAGTGAGAAAAGGAAATTTAATTTTTGCTAACGCTAAAGCAGCTGTCACATATGGAGCAGCTTGAGAAGTTCCAGTCATAGTTGCACTAGCATTCGCTGCATTAATCCATGTCGAAATAATATTTTTTCCTGGAGCTGCTACATCAACATCGTTTTTTCCAAAATTAGAAAATCCATTTGGCACTTTTCCTGCCTGGTTTATTCCAGCTACAGAAATTAAATTCTGTAAAACAAAATTACAGGGATATTGATTGATCGTAGCTGTATCCAATTGACTATTGCCAGCAGCAGCAACAACAACAAAAGGTTTGTCTCTTATACTATTTTCTAAATCTTGAACTTCATCTGGTGTAAATCCAATTTTGTTTTTAGGGCCATGCAAGCGCCCCCCCCAACTGCAATTCATAATCTGAGATCCTTGCTGCTCAGCGTATTTAATGCATTTGATAGCATCACTACATAACCCTTTGTTTGACCCTAGTTGAATCCATTTACAAATAATCAACTCAACAAATCCTGGCATCCCAGCAAGACCAGCCACATCAGCAACAACTCCGCGGCTTGCAGCAACAATTCCTGCAACATGCGTGCCATGGCCATCTTTTGGGCTTCCACCACGTAAATCTTCTGGAACTCCTGGATGCAAAGGATCAACGGCATTGTATCCAAAACCAGTTGCTTTTTGTTGCCGCTGGTCAAATGTATGAGAAATTTTACCAACGAGAGCATCATGAGTTGCAAATACTCCAGTAGCGATAGATCCAAAAATTCCACTATCAATAACGGCAACCTTTATTGGAGTCAGAGGAGCTGGCAAAAAAGGATACTGCACATCAAATAATCCAGCAGGTGGGCGAAGTCCCTTCTCATGATGAAAGGCCCACGGCTCTTGAACTGGGGCTACCGGGGCGGCAACTGCAGCAGCCATTCCGGCATTTATTTGAGCAAGAGGACCGCTATCAAGCTCCATCATATGATCTGGATAACAACGTGCTGCCAATTGATTTTCTTGAATGCTATTTTTCAATCCATCCATTGTTTGCAACCATGAATTTCCTTGGCGCTGAAAACAGAGTCGATAGAGCGAATCTTCCTCTGAAACTACTTCCAAGCGACATCCTAGATAAGCTCGAGCAGCGAGATCATTGCAAAATCCTTCTTCGCTCTGACCTGGATTTAAGACAACCATCAAATGTTCAGCCGCCATTTCTAATTCGTGCTCTGGATGCGCAGCTGAAGCAGCAACGGTTTCTTTGCGAATGAGTGGCCCCATAAATCTCATCTTCCAGACACTTTTTTGATCATTCTCTTCGATAGCATGTGGCACAAAATTTCCTTCTCTCCATTCATTCCATAACCTCAATCTAGTTTCTAAATGTGGCTTTAGACGATCTACTTCCTGCTTAATTTCATGAGCTATTGTTTCTGATTCACGCCCTTGAACTAGATGATATTGATTGTAAGAATTCTGAGCTGCTTGCAAGTGAAACATCATCGCTGCCAAGTTTCCTGCAATCACACGACAAGTCGTACCAACTTCATTTTGTTCCACCTCCTCTACAACCCTTGCCTGTTCTAATACAGCTTCTCTCTCTGCTTGAAGTGGATTCAGTTTTTGCTCAATACAATTCAGATTGTTTTGTCGTTCTAAACTTATTCCATCCAACTTCAACTGCCACTCTCTCACATTTTGCTTGAGCCCTTCTTTAATCCTAATACCAAAGCGTCGCACTGTTCCTCCTACAACATCTCGCAGCCTTGTATAAAAAACTTCTGTCTCATGCCACATTTGAATTGCTTTATCTGTAAATGTAATAGCCTTCTCATAGCTTTGCATGGCTTCAGCGATTCTTCCCTGACGATATTGTAACTCTGCTTGAGAATAATTAACTGCAGCTGGATCCTCCCAATCTTTTTTTACTTTCTTCCGAAGCTTAGTTCCCTCTGATTCTAAGCGCTTGAGCAAATCATCAGTTAAAGTCCTTTCATTTGTATAACGTTGAAGAAGCTTCTCTATTTTGCTTCGTACGCCCTGTTGATGCCCTTGAGTTAGACTAAGCTGGCTATCAACTAATGAAGTAGCAGCAAGGTGAGGCGTCGTTAAAAAATTCTCAAGCCTACTTTTTAAACCACCGCGAGAAGAAGTAACTGTCGCAGTTTTTCCACTTACAACCATTCCACCGGCAGGAGAATCTGCTAACTTCATTGATGCCATCGGCGTTTCAAGCCCGCCTAGTGAACCAACCTCACTTTCTTCTCCTTCATCAATAAAACTTCCATTGCGCTTTTCTATTTCATCTTGAATTGCTGAGAAAAAATCATCCCACTTCATCCAAAGAGCGCGGCATAAATTTAAAGCGCTTGATAACTTTTGCTCTTCTCCTATGTCAGATGCTCCCCTTCTTTCTAAGCGTGTTGCCAGGAGTATTGAAATATTACTTTTCTGCCGGCTCCAATATTGAATTTGCTTTTCTACTTCATCGGCTTTTTCTCTCAATGCACCCTCATCTAATGCCTCAACATGTGTACTCCTAATCATCTCTTCACATTCTTGCTCCGCTTGCAGAATGGCAGCCAAGCTCTCATCAAACTTCTCCGAAGATAAGTCAAGATTTTGATTGATCTCAGCTCCCTCCTCTTGCTCTCTTGCTCCCAGCGACATTCCTCGCTCTACGACACTCGATAAATTCGCATCACCAGAGTCGGTGCTCCTCCGCCCTTGCTCTTCACGGGTTGCGGCGCCTTCTTCCTTTTGCTCTTCCGTTTTTTCTTCAGTCGGCCTTCCATTCATCGGCTTTGGCGGCATCGCATGTACAGGAACGATCTCTCCACCAAGAAAAAGCAGAAGCAGAAAGAGAAGAATTTTATTTTTCATGGGCACAAAGTAGCTTAGAAATAAAAACAGCAGAAGCATTAATTCTGAAAATTTATAAATTTCTTTTTTACTCTGAGCAAAAGTAGCCCTACAGTGAACCCCATTAAAGCAACCTGCTTTTGAAAGGAGGCGAAATAATTTATGAAAATCACTAAAATCGTTGCAGCCATTGTCGTTCTCGCGACAGCTGCTGTTACACTTGGCGCATGTCAGTGTCACAAGCAAGCACCAGCTCCAGCAACAACTGGACGCTGCAAGTAAAACATTCTTAACTGAGTGTTACCACTTGTGAAGGTCGGATCATCTAATGATTCGACCTTCTTTTTTTACCACCCCAAAAGCTCTCGCGCGGCCTTCAGCAGGTCTATTTAAAAAAATTGCGGGTTAAATAGTTTTCGCTTCTTTTGTCCTGTTGCATTATGTTCACCGCTCATTTTATTCAATAAATCTTCATGCCTTTTTTTTACTCCTCTGATACAAGAAAAAAAATTCTCCTCAACAGCGCCCTCTTTCTTCTCGTCACGATCGCTGCTTTAGCAATGCTTTCGCCGACCTACCGTGCTTTTTTTAAAGTTGTGATCAGCTGCAATGAAGGATGGAATGCTTTCTTTGGTGCTGCAGCCATACACACAGGAACCCCTTATCCTCCACCAGAAGAGCTCATCACAAATAATTATCCTCCACTTTCATTTTACTTTGTCGGTTACCTTGGATCTCTCCTAGGAGATCTTATCTTGGCAGGACGTTTGATTTCACTCCTCTCTGTTTGTTTTCTTGGGTTGTTTATTGGCAAACTCATTAAACAATTAGGAGGAAACTCTCGTGATGCCATCGTAGGCAGGAAGACCTCGGTCAAAGTCATAATAAGCTGATGGATAAATAATCTTTTAAAAAAAGATAGACGTATTTCGATCGTTGTTGTAAAAAAGTTTGATGAGTTTTACAAAAGATCTTCAAGAAGCAAATGTTTTAAATCGAA
>JAPLTJ010000110.1 GCA_026398175.1 Verrucomicrobiia bacterium
CGGTTGTTTCGATCTTCATACCTCATTATAACCTATCAATTTTGGGCATAACAGCTTTTTACGCTTGTTGTGCCCAAATCTTTTTAGACTTCGGATCCCCTTAAAAAGATCCTTTGGCGCTTAACGGACACGCTCTATTTATGGATCTCAAAGTGATGCCAATAATAATTTTGGTTATGGTTGGAAGTTGGGATATTTTCCTTATCTTTTATTATCAGATGATGAGAGTGAGGCAAGCCCTCCAAGCTTGATTTATGCGGCTGAACAGGATGGTTCTGTCATTGCTTATCGCTATCAAGCTGATAGCAAGAGCTGGATGCCAACGATTGCCGATAATCCTGAACTCGTGAACAACAACGATGGCGCGCATCTTGCTAGTGCTAATCATTTCAATAATAGAGTTACCAAAACCAAAGAGAATACTTATCAACTAGCAAGCTGCGACGGTACGATTCGAACTTTTATTGTCGCTTCTTTTCCTGTTGCTGGTTCTCCTGACATCAAGCGAACGCGTCCTTATCTCGATCGTTGGAGAGATGCGAATGGCAATTATTATCAATTTCGTTTTGGGCAAAATAGAAACGATAATGATTATGGTGAACTGAACCTTGTCACCTCCAGTAATGGAAGCAGCCTGCATTTTCGCTACGATCCGTATGGGCACATTGGCGAAGTTTTTTCCAGCGATGGCCGGCACTTGAAGTATAGCTACGATGCTTATGGGGACTTGATCAAAGTGACGTTGCCAGATGCTTCGACGATAAGCTATCAATATCAACATGCAACCGATGATGATCAGGGTAGCAAAACAATTTATTCGACTCACTTGATCACTCAAGTCATCAAACCCAATGGGCGCATCATCAAAAATGATTATGATGCTCAACACCGCGTTGTTACTCAATATGCGACTGTCGGCCTTAGTCCAAAGCCCGAGATTGCTGCGCAATTCCAGTATGATTTAAAATTTAATGATGCTGATAAAACCATCACTGGAACAACGAGTATTAAGGATGCAGGGGCGCATCAAACTATTTATGAGATTGTGCAAAATCAAATTGCGGCCATTCATTTTCCTGAGAATAGGAGTGTCACTCAAACATGGAGTTCTACTTCAGGTTTTAAAGCGCTTGCAAGTTATACAGATCGACGAGGTCTTAAAACTACTTTTGATTACGATGCAAAAGGAAATCTTATTCATCAGACGTTGAGTGGAAATTTAACGGGAAATAATAATCAATCAGAAAGTGCAACAACGCAGTTTTCTTACAATGCTAAAAATCTTCTAGCTACTGTTACCGATCAGCTGAGCTCTTCAATTAGTTATACCTACGATGATCAGGAGCATCCCTATTCGCCTACAAGCATTACTAAGACTGCTGACGGGAAGGCCATCAGTACGACGCAACTCTCTTATCAAAACGTTGGAGGTCCTTGTGGCCTACTTGCTGAGTTGCATCTTGATGGTGCTGTCACTAGTAGCAAGTATGATGCGCATGGTTTTTTAACATCGATAACACAAAAAACAGGAACAGATGATCCGGATGTGGTGACTCATTGCACAAGCAATCAACGTGGAGAGATTGTTGCTGCATCTCAGAGTGATGGAAGTCAGAAGAAATATTTCTATGATGCTTTGGGCAATCTTACTGGAAGTGAAACCGACGATGAGAGTGGCAACCTTATCGATTGGCATTTTAACTACTATAATCAAAATGGAGAAATCGAATGGGAACAAGGAGCTCGCTCCAATCCAGTAGACTATACGTACTACGATTATGATCGAGCTGGAAACCTCTTGCACAAAGCTTCCTGCTTGAGTGCTGGTCCTGCAACAACTTGCTTTCAATATGATGCACAGGGCAACTGTACTTCTGCTACAGATCCTAACGGCAACACAACAACGATGCGTTATGATGGACTTGGAGAAATGCTTTCTCGAAAGTTGAGTGGCTTTGAAGAAAAATTTACTTACGAAGCAGGGGGTGAGGTGGCAACCCATAAAACTCTTCTTCAGGGAAAAGAATCTTACGCTTATACCTCGACGGGCCTCTTGCAATCAGCATTGCAGGCGAATGGAAATGAGATTCAATATCACTACGACTTAAGCGGGCGTCTTGGCGAAGAAATTTTCTCCAATGGGCTTCATTGCCAAATTGCTTACCAAGGAAATACGATGACGCGAACTTTTTGTGATGCTGCTGGAAAGTCCTTGGGATCGACTTTAGAAACGTACGATGGCCGCAGCAACTTGTTGCAAAAAACCGATCTTGCCGGAAATCAATGGAGTTACAGCTACGATAGTTTGAATCGCCTCAAAACCGAACAAGGTCCACCTGCTGCTGGCAACACTGCTGCACAAAGTGCCATTCACATCTATGGTTCCAATATTGTCTCAACTGTTAATAGAGTTGGTGAACGGACGAATCAAATTTTTGATGCTTTAGGGCGTCCCATTTTAACAACCGTTTTTAACAAAGATGGCGGCATGGCACAAACTCTTCGCAATGAATATTCAGGTGATCATCAAAGCGTGATGACCATTGTTGGTGGTGGCGACAACGCCATTAGAACAACAACATATACGGATGAGGCTGGTCGTCCAACGATGCTCCAACATGCTGATGGAAAATCTAAACAATGGAGTTATGACGCTAATGGCAATATGACTTCTTTTACAGATGAAGAGGGAAGTATGACAACTTGCACGTATGATTCGCTTAATCATCTGGTTTCTGAAATACGACCTGATGGAACAGTCGTTAAATACAGCTGTAATGCTGCTGGAGAGCTGCTCACTCGCTTCATGCCTCAAGGTCTGATGGAAAAAAACGGTTACAATAATGCAGGACAAAAAACGTCTTCTTCACTCATCGGTTCTGATGGATCGATTGCCCGTCAATATTCCTATGATTACGACCAAGGCAGCCTCTCTTCTATCACCGATCCTCGTGGTGGAAAAATATCCATCAACTATGATGCTTGGATGCATCCTGTGACAGTGAGTTCCAGTGGTTCTACTATTCCTGAACAAAATCAAATCACTTCTTATTCCTACGACTTGCAAGGATTATTAACATCCGTTGCACAACAATATCAAAATCCTTCTACAGGCCTATCAACACTAGTTTCTAGAGGCTATGATACCTATGGACAACTCACCTCGGAAACAACATCGCTGAATGGAACGAACACAGCAGCGTGGAGTCAGGCCTGGGATGGAGCTGGGAGAAGAACAGCACTGAATTGGAGTTTGGATGACAATGAAAAAGGAGCACAGTACGTTTTTTCTTACAACGCTCTTGGGCTCATGACCGGATCTCAAAACAGTGCTGGAACGTGTTTCTACGCCTATGGTGATCAGGGATTGTTGTTGAGTGAGACAACACCTGCTGGTTCAAAAAATATTGAACGCGATCAGCAAGGACGTATCATTCATCAAACGCTTCCAGAGAAATCACAAGAAAGTCTTTCGTGGAGGAGTGATGGGAAAATGAGCAGCTACAGCATTGTGGGGAGTGCCAATGAAACGCGTAACTATGACTACGATGTGTTGGGACATTTAACTCAAGAGCCATACACACTCACCGAGAGCGTTGATCCAGATCTACTTTCGGTAGGAACGCATACGGCAACTTACGCTTTTGATTCGCTAGGCGTGAGATTGAAGCAGGAAGTAACTCCAGAAATTAAAAATAGTGTTCGTGAAAAAAATAACTTTTCACAGGTTGCCATAGATGATTTAAATAACAACGTGAACAAAACCTATTCATGGAATAGTTCGTATGATGCCGTTGGTGCTGTGACGGCTCGTGGTATTGATGGAGCCATCAGTCAGGATTTGACGTGGGATAGCCTCGGGCGACTTGTCACGGTTTCTCAACGCAATAACAACGATCAAGGTTACAATTGGAAGACAACGTACGATGGCCTTGGGAGACGCTTGCAGACAAGTTACTGCGACGCCACGGGAAATCAAAGGACATCGGGAGCACTGGCGATCAATTATTATTATGATCCTGAGGTGGAGTTTTTGGAATTGGGTCGCGATTATTTTGGCCGAACCTGGAACCTCTACGGACCTGATCGCAGCGGCACTTACGGCGGAGCTCAAGGCGTTGGAGGCTTAGTCGCAACAACTGCCGAAGGACACGATGAAGTTCATGGAGTTGTGAACAATGTGTTTGGCGACATTCTTGGAATAACAACTGATGGAGTTTTTAATCCGTGGGGAAATGTTCTTGGCGGATATGGCGCGATGCCCGGCTCCAGCGTCAATGCAGACCTTGTTCCGCAATGGCGCAGTCACTACCTCGACTGGACTGGTTTTTATTACATGGGAACCCGCTACTACGAACCGAAGAGCGGCCGATTTCTTTCACCCGATCCCCTCGGCCACGACGCGAGCTTGAGCTTGTATGACTACTGTGACGGCGATCCGGTTAATGGCTTGGACCCGGATGGGAGGTGTGTGGAGCGAGAATATTTGAACCTAGATGAAACCGGTCGCAAAAATTTTGACTACATGGTAGACAAAGCATTTCATGCTCCTAGCGTTCAGGATGGAGTAAATGTTCTGAAAGGAATTCCGTTGAGCTTTGCTGATTCAAATATGAAGTATCCATTTGGTGCTACGTCGCAGGGCGCTGTGAATTTTGTCGGGAATGGGGTTTTGATGGATGAAGATGGAGCCAAAAGAATGGCCCAATCAGCTATGTTAGGTTTACACATTTCTGAGAATGATATAACTAGAATAGATAATCCAACGCATGGCTTATTTTTCGATTTAGTAAGATGCCTTGGTCAAAATTTAGGGGCTACTGATATTACCTCTTTAAAAGCTGCAGATGCTTTCAATGCCGCCGGTCCAGGCGAGATTAATACTGTGATGTTTAGTAATGCAACAGCACTTTTTGGAGGTGCGATGCCTTTTGTGAGGCCTGAGGTAAGGACTCAGATTCATTTTCAAGGCTTTGGAGGTCAATGGAATATTAATAAAGATGCTTATAGCCTCAAGAGAGCTAATAATATTAGACATCCTTTAGATTTAGTTCCCATGCTAACGCCTTGGAATTGGTTCCAACTGTATGATGTGATCAAGAAAAGAGATTTTTTTAATTGGAAGTCACTATTTCAATTTCACAATTTCAAAAATATTTATGCTCCCCAGATTATTCCGATTCAATGATTCTCTGCGGAGACCATTTTTTTTCTTTTTCTTAGCGCTATTTTATTTGGCATTTTTTATAGGGTGCGAGAAGAAAATCGATTTAAGCTCTCAAGAGCCATATCTTCAAGCCATCGGGAAATCTTTTGTTCTCCAACAAGATTACTATGTTTATACTATTCGGGGCTCTACTCACACGTATCTTGGAGAAGATTTTTGGTTACCAAAACAAATTGATTCGAAATACATTGGCTTTGACAATAGTGAAGTGAAGATCCTTGGAATTGCTAAAAAAGGCGTGGCAATTAAAATTAAAAAAATCCTTTTAGAAGAAAATATTGAAAGTTCATACGATTACTACTTTGTTTCACTAGATAATGATTTTTTATCTAGGTATGGCGATTTAGATGTTAGTGGATTTTTAAACTCCTTCCACAATCCCCCCACTACCAAAACCTGGTCTGACCCGCCGATCTTTGATCCGAAGGTCGCACTGCCTCTCCCTTCCGATGGCATCTGGTGGAAGTAGTTTCTTGTTGTTACTAGGCCCTTTCAACCGCGAAGTGCAACACGTGAAAAAAAATAGAAAGGCTACATGATGATGGTAATCTTTAAGGTGTCAAAACCAAGGAGATTATCATGGCCAGAGGCTATCATCATGTAACCAGAGACAAACGATCTCAA
>JAPLTJ010000126.1 GCA_026398175.1 Verrucomicrobiia bacterium
TAACATTTACGGCTCATTATTTTAAATGCAATTTATTCCCCCACTAAGTGCTATCCTTCTTTTGATAGGAACAACCTTTTCGCTTCAAGCTATTCCAATGTTTGGAGAAGGAGAGGGTCGAGCCGGTCAAAAATCTGCTCTTGTCGCAGAAAAAGAAGAAGCAGCGGGTCGTCGCATTTCAGAGTCTTCTTCAGCAGGAGGAGCATCAATGAATGAAGGTCATTATTTCTCTCGACAAAATGGACCGAAAAAAATACAAAGTTCTTCAATGGAACGTACTTCTATATCATCCGGAACAGCGGGAGCAGCAACTGACTCAACCGTTCTTCCCTCCACAGAAGAACAAGATCCTCACGCTTCCGAACCCGCTGCTACTACTGGAGACTCTTTCCAAGGGCATTCTGTGGCAGCTGTTGAGCCTAAACCACTTTATCGTCTTGCTCCTGAGGGTTGGCAAGAGATGAGTGGGACAGAAGGATGGCAATCCACTGATCACTTCGATAATACAACAGCAACGTTCATGAGATCCTCAGCTTTGAGGCATCCAGTCGATCTCAAACCCTTTGACGTCGTTTCTCAAAGTTATAGTCGCTTCGAAACCATTGATAAAAGAAAAGCAGCCTGCTCCTGTCAGCAAGGCCATGAAATAGAGATTGCTTCTAGCAATCCTCGCCCTACGATCAATGCTAGTGCTGCTTCCGGGCATGTTGAAGCTAGCGAGGAGAGCCAAGTTTCAATGACACCTGAGCAAGCTATTCAAGATTTGGCGCTGAGTGCTGAAGAAGCTGATAAGGTAGCAAGAGTGTTAGGGAATATTTTTAAGTTAGCTCCAACGATGGAATGCCTTCGAGTCTTGGACTTTTCGGAGGGGCACGATGAAACGACAAAACTCTTTGAAGCAAATCAAGGTGTTTATCTAAGTGAAAAAAAATTGATTCTTAATAATGGTGAGCCTCCAGTTCGTCTTGCAGTTCCTATGCCAGGGAATGCTGATGCATGGACTTCTGTTGTCCCTTCGATCATTCCTGCAGGAATAAAAACACGTTTTCCTGATGAGCGTGGAAAATGGATTGAGATGGAGGCACCGAATAGGGAACCAACTTCAGAAGAGAGACGTCAAGTGAGAAGTCTGATTCAAAACGCCTTAGGCAGTCATTATGGTTCTTCTGAAGCAGAAAGAATGCTTTCCTTGAGTGAAGGAGCGATGACCCTTAAGAATGTCGGTGGTATGATGGCAACAAAGCCAGAAACCAATACGAATACTTTAGTGAATTTCGTAACGATACAAGGAGATCAATCCTCATTGCAACAAGCACGTCAAGAGTTGACCTCTCCTTACGTTCCTCTTCTCGAAGGGTTAAGTGCTGCAGCTGAATGTGTGGCGCGAGGTGTTGGTGCTGTTGCAGGTACTGCTGGACTCTCGTTAGTAGGGTTTCTTGATGGGGCCATGGAAGGAGGTGAAGCTGTAGAAAAAGCTCTTGATAAAGCGCCGCTAATAATCAGTACGGGACCCATTGCTGCGGTGCCGGTTTTAGCAGGAATTTTTGTAGGCGGTGTTACTGGCCCGATAAGGGCACTGCCTCAAGCTGCAAGGACTTCTTTTGGATACTTTTCACCGCAACAGGCTTGGAAAAAAAGTATGGCAGCATTGTCTCGTTGGGGTGATAGCGGTCATGCTATAGGCTTGTTAGAAAAAGCAAATGAGGCTGATGAAAAAATAAAAACAGATCTCAATGCATTTTTTGAACCGGCCCTTTCAACCGCGAAGTGCAACACGTGAAAAAAAATAGAAAGGCTACATGATGATGGTAATCTTTAAGGTGTCAAAACCAAGGAGATTATCATGGCCAGAGGCTATCATCATGTAACCAGAGACAAACGATCTCA
>JAPLTJ010000169.1 GCA_026398175.1 Verrucomicrobiia bacterium
GACTATTGTGACTTGTTCTTTTGCTCCCTAGCTTCGTTGTCAGAGCTTACGTTATGCTTGCATAGCGCCTCACTCTTCCGCCTTGCTAGAAACCAAAACTCCTACGTCCTATAGTCTCATTAATTAATGGAAATGGTATTATCCCCTCTTTAAATTAAAACCTCTCAACTTTTTTTACCTTGAATGTCATTGAAACTGTTAAACGTTTTTTAGGAGTCCGCAAAAAGGGCCCGAAAATCAAACTCATCATCAGCTCTGAAAAGCTCGAAAAGCGTGTTGCCCTCATGGAAGATGGGCAGCTGGAAGAATATTCCATCGAGCGAGAAACCGATCGCAACATTGTTGCCGGAATTTTTAAAGGCAAAGTGCGCAATATTGAACATGGCCTGAAAGCTATGTTTGTTGATATTGGCTACGAAAAAAATGCATTCCTACATTTTTGGGATGCGATACCGGCAGCCCTTGACAGCGGCATTGAAGCGGTACAACGCGCCACCACTTCTTCCGTTGCCAAGAAAAAAATCACGGCTAAAGATATTCCTTCCATTTATCCTGTTGGCTCCGAAGTGATGGTTCAAGTCACCAAAGGTCCTATCGGCAACAAAGGCCCACGCGTCACGACGAACATCAGCTTAGCAGGACGCTACATGGTGCTGATGCCATTCAACGATCAATGCGGCATCTCGCGTAAAATTGAAGACTCCAAAGAACGTCAACGCCTTCGCAAAATCCTCACAGAGCTCTCCATTCCAGATGGAATGGGAGTCATCATTCGCACCGCAGGAGATGGACAGAAGGCTCGTTTTTTTGTTCGCGACCTTTCCCTTCTACTCGATCAGTGGAAGCAGGTAGAAACAGGAATGAAGGAAAAGCCGATGGCGAGCACGCTCATGCTAGAGCCCGATATTATTGCGCGGACCGTTCGAGATTTTCTGACGGAGACGGTTGATGAAGTTCAGATCGATGACCTAAAAGAAGTCGAGCGAATGCAATCCCTGGTCTCTTCCATTTCTAAACGTGCAAAGAAAGCGATCCACCACTACAGTGGCGCCCAACCGATCTTTGATCATTTTGGCGTTCAAGCCCAAATTGACAAAGCCTTCTTGCGTCAAGTCTGGCTTCCTTGCGGAGGATATCTCGTCATTGATGAAACAGAAGCGATGATCACCGTTGACGTCAACACCGGCCGCAACAAGGGAACCAAGGACATGGAAAAAACCTTGCTTCAAACAAATCTCCAAGCGGCAGATGAAATCGCGCGCCAACTCCGTCTGCGCAACATTGGTGGACTCATTGTCTGTGACTTCATCGACATGAAGAGCCGCCGTGATCAGCAAGCCGTCTATCATCGGATGCGCGATCGCCTTAAACGCGACAAAGCTCGCACGCATGTCCTTCCGATTTCTGCACTTGGCCTGATGGAAATGACGCGCCAGCGCGCTCAAGAGAGCCTCTCCAGCTCTCACTACAGCTCCTGCGCTTATTGCGGTGGCAAAGGCGTTGTGAAGAGTGTGATGACAATGAGCGTTGAATTGCAACGGGCGTTGCACACGCTCATGAAACGTCACCAAGATGAGGTTCATGAATTTAAAGTCACTGTTCACCCTGACCTCCTGGCTCGACTTCGCAATGAAGATGACGAGCTCTTAGCCGACATCCAACGCCGCTACGCGAGTCGCTTGACCTTCCGGAGCGACCCTGCGCTCCACATTGAAAAATTCATCGTTGAAAATGCGATGACGAATCAGGAACTCACGGTGTAGTCGCTATGCGACTACACCTGTGAAGAGTAAAGAGTAAAGGGTAAAGAGTATTTTAAGATCCGGCCCTTTCAACCGCGAAGTGCAACACGTGAAAAAAAATAGAAAGGCTACATGATGATGGTAATCTTTAAGGTGTCAAAACCAAGGAGATTATCATGGCCAGAGGCTATCATCATGTAACCAGAGACAAACGATCTCAAA
>JAPLTJ010000014.1 GCA_026398175.1 Verrucomicrobiia bacterium
AATTTGATCTCGCTGATATATTGCCTTTTGAATATCCTCAGCAGCTCTTGCTCCCTTGCTAAAATTTGCTGTGAGTACTAATTGCGCCAATTTTACTAACGTTCTTCATTTCGTAGAAATGAAGAGACGTTGGTAGTTACATTGATTGATCAAAATAAAACCGCGCGGACAGGCTCTAATACCATCTCCCCAAAATAAATGGACTATAAGACGCTGGAAGTTTGGTGTTGAGCAAGGCGGAAGAGTGCAGCGCTATGCGAACATAACGCCAGATCTGACAACGAAGCTCAGCGCCAAAACAACAAGTCAGATGGTCCAGTTATTTTAGGGAGATGGTATGAAGTATGCTCTGTTGTTTTGCTGGTTTTCTCGTCAGCACATGCTGGGGGCTTGAAGAATTCAGGGTTCCAGCCGTATTGAGCTAAAAGCATCACGCCATTCTGGGGATAAAAATTCCAATTAAGGCCGTTGCGAGTAACAGGAGTCACTTGATAAGCCCCAACTCGCGCAACCGTTGAATTAGGCAACTCCACCTTCAATCGACTTCCCCAGACCGAATTAAAATACGACGACATTTTCCCATTAATCCAAAGCGCTCCAGGATTTCGATTGATAGAAGTATTCATGTAAAGAAATGCGAGCGGAGAAATATCAAACTCATTGCCAGCAACAATGCGACCAAATTGTAAACTCGCGCGATCATCTAGAAATTTTTGTTCATACGAGAGCACGTTAAAATAAATTGTCTCCACAGCATAGGTCGGTTGAACCCAAAATAGATTTTCAACATTTTGTTGAGAGAGATTTTGTCCATTAGAGCGTTTTAAAAAAAGTTATAGCCGATACAGTGCCAGGAACGAGGCGCGCAGACCCGCAGTGTATAGAGATACTCGAGGACGCGAGCACCGGAGTGACGCCGCAATGTGCGGCTATAAATTTTTTGAAAATGCTCTAAGTTCCATCACGCTGATCGTAAAATATCCCCCGTGCCATCCAAAAAGTTTTTCCGTCTCAAACAAGGAAGCTAAGACGAAGACATCCGCATAGGTGCATCCTCCCGGATGAATGCCGCCAAGAGGATTCCCGGCAATATCGGAAGTGTAGGTGAGAGAAAAATTAATCCCATGCTCAATCAAGAAATCGCGTTGCCCCAACCAGTTTCCTGAAGCTTTTTAATTCTCCGTGATGGTGTGAGGCACGACTGGCCTCGCTAAGTAAGGTGATAAAATTTCTTGTGGCGGTTGCTCTGCACTCAATGGCATGGCTCCAGATGAAGTGTTGCTCCATCCAAATATTTCACTCCACTTCAATTCACTCTCGCTACTTCTTTCACTCTCGCCTTGTTTTGAGGAAGCTACATATGCCACAGGAGCATTCGTCAACGCCGTGTTCTCGTTGGTATTGCCAGCAAAAAGTGTAGCCGCTAATAAAAACAAAGATGTCAATGGCATCGAAAAGTGAAGGGTAAAGAGTAAAGGGTAACGAGTTCTGAGATAAAATTTCCCGTGGTCTCTTTTTCTAAAAAATACATTCTTTTAAAATGGGCCCTTTCAACCGCGAAGTGCAACACGTGAAAAAAAATAGAAAGGCTACATGATGATGGTAATCTTTAAGGTGTCAAAACCAAGGAGATTATCATGGCCAGAGGCTATCATCATGTAACCAGAGACAAACGATCTCAA
>JAPLTJ010000144.1 GCA_026398175.1 Verrucomicrobiia bacterium
GAGATCGTTTGTCTCTGGTTACATGATGATAGCCTCTGGCCATGATAATCTCCTTGGTTTTGACACCTTAAAGATTACCATCATCATGTAGCCTTTCTATTTTTTTTCACGTGTTGCACTTCGCGGTTGAAAGGGCCATTGAAAAAAAACCATCATTTTGAAAATCATTTTTTGCTAGAACATCATTGTAAAAAACAAACCTATTAAAATAGCATTTCAACTCTTGCGCCAGCTACTCTTTACCCTTTACTCTTCACTCTTTACTTCTTTCCATCATGTTAAATTACTTCCAAATCCTCATCCTCGCCATCATCCAAGGTGCTTGCGAGCTCCTTCCTGTCTCTAGCTCAGCTCATGTCATCGTTGCTGAAAAGCTGATGGGGCTCAATCCATCAGCCCCTGCGATGACCTTGCTCCTCGTCATGCTACACACAGGAACAATGTTTGCGGTGATTGTTTATTTTTGGAAATCGTGGAAGAGCGACTATTTTTCCTCTTGGGAGAGGACCTGGTCTTTCACAAAACAAGTTCTCTTGGCCACGGCTTGTACTGGTGTCATTGGCTTAGGACTAAAAATTCTCATCGAAAAAATCGTCTTGCGCGGAACCCCTCATGCCGAAGTCGAGATGCTTTTTTCTAATCTTCCATTGATTGCTACGGCTTTGGCCTCGGTCGGACTATTGATGATTTATGCCGGGAGCCGCGAAGATCACGTGCCCACTCATTCCTCTCTCACTACAAAGCATTCTTTTTGGATCGGGTTGGTTCAAGGCCTCTGCCTTCCCTTCCGCGGCTTCTCTCGCTCGGGCTCCACGATTTCAACAGGACTTCTTTTTGGTCTTCCTAAAAAAAAGGTCGAGGAATTTAGTTTTGCCCTAGCTGTGGTCCTCACTCCCATTGTTCTTGCAAAAGAAACTCATCGATTGCTTCATGCTCCTGTCTTGAGCAACGATGCCATCTTGCATCATCTCTTCTTCCAGGGCCTCGTCGGCATGTTCTTTAGTTTTTTAGCAGGACTCGTTGCATTACGCTGGCTCTCTCGCTGCCTGGAAGAGGGACACTGGAAATTTTTTGGTTTTTACTGCCTCGTTGCAGCCGGTTTTATTTTTACGCTCAATAAGTTTTTCCTGTAACCTGCTGCCTGCAGCCTGTAGCCTGTTCTAATGAGTGCCGAAATCATTTCACCTGATCTTCAAGCAGCCGTCCTCTGCGAGGATGTACGCGCTGAAGCTAGCGGACAACAAACATTAATTGGTGTTCTCGGAGCCATCCCAACTTCTGTTGTCCCTATTGGTTTTTTGAAGCTCTGTTTTTGGACACGCTGGTGCGGTGGATTTGGCACTTTTTGTCAACGCACGTCGATTGTTGACCCTGACGAACAAGAGTCGATTGCTGAGACCTCCTTAAATTTCACGCTGAATCATATGCACGCTCATGCTACGAATGTTCATTTTTTTGGAAGGCTTCAATTCCAGCGCTTCGGCGTCTACCATATTGAAGTATACCTCGACAAGCAACTGCGCTTGCGCATTCCATTTCCTGTGATCAAAGTTGATCCTGAAAAAAACAATCTTATTTTGAGCAAAGGCGCTTGACATCGTTTTGTTTTCCTCTACCTTATCACCTCTTTCCAATAATTTTCGAATGAAGACTTTCTCTGCAAAAGCTAACGAGGTGAAACGCCAATGGTGGGTCATCGATGCTAAAAATCAATACTTAGGCCATGTCGCTGTCAAAGCGGCAACGCTCCTTCGTGGTAAACATAAACCCATTTTTACTTCCCACGTTGATACTGGCGACTTCGTCATCGTCATCAATGCCAAGGAAGTTCAAATCGGCGGCAAAAAAGAAACTCAAAAAACTTACATGAGTTTCTCAGGATTTGTTGGCGGCCATAAGTCGGAAACATTTCGTCAGCGTCGCGAACGCCGTCCCGAGTTACTTATTGAGAAAGCTGTTAAAGGAATGATCCCTCACAATCGCTTGGGAGCAACGATCTACAGAAAACTTCGTGTTTATAGCGGTGCAGAACATCCTCACACTGTTCAAAAACCTCAAGCTATTTAATCACTTTTTCTATTTCCTGAATTTTTATGTCTGAAGATACAGCCACCACTCCTAAAGTTCGCAAAACCCTTCCCAAAACAGGCAAGATCACTACTACAGGACGCCGCAAAACGGCCGTAGCTACGATTCGCTTGACAAATGGTTCTGGAAAAATTCAGGTCAATGGACGTGATTTTTCCGATTATTTTACGACCATCTCCATGCAGAACAAAGTGCTCAAGCCCTTTGAGACGGTCAATGCTATTAAGATTTACGATGTTGTCGTCAAGACACACGGCGGCGGCCTCAATGGCCAAGCAGGAGCTCTCAGCCTTGCTATTTCCCGCGCTCTCAATGAAATCGATGAAGAACATCGCCCTGCGCTAAAGCAAAATGGCCTCCTCACCCGTGACCCACGTCGCCGTGAGCGTAATAAGCCAGGTCGGGCAGGAGCACGCAAGCGCTTCCAGTTCTCCAAACGTTAGAAGCTGCGTTGTTAATTGCTACCGAGGTAGCAAGGTGCTAAGCCACGCTAGCATGTCCTTTTTGTGACGGAGGGAACGCATACCGCTATTCATTCTAGATTGCAGCTACATCTACCGTCATTCCTGCGGACGCAGGAATCCAGCGGCTATCGATCTTTATTTTTGTTTTCGTAAAAGTATTTTTTGATTTCCGTCGATCATTTTAAATTTTCTGACGCTACAACTCCAATCTGAATTGACCTTCGCCTGGATTCCAGCGTCCGCTGGAATGACGTTCATTGGAATTGTTAATAGCATTGAAATAAGATATCTTTTTTTATTCAGAAATGGAGCATGAGCAATTTGCGAATAACAACATTAATTTTCTGCCCACTGCGAACTTTTATGACAATGAAAAAGCTTTTCTTTTTTTTACTAACTCTCACAGCCTGTTCTTTCCTTCGTGCCGAGTCCATCGCTCCCACACAATTTAATGTTGGAGCTTTTTCTTTTACGCGACCTGATACTTGGAACTGGGAAGCGCCTACATCGCCGATGCGCAAGGCCCAGCTAACGATTCTTGGCAAGAATGGCGCAACAGCTCTCGTAACTTTTTTCTATTTTGGTCCAGGCCAAGGCGGAACTGTGCAGGCCAATGTTGATCGTTGGGCTGCTCAATTTACAGCTATTGATGGAACGCCAATAAAAGCCACGACGACGACACAAAAAATTAAAACTACTACCATCACCTTTGTCTCAGCTCGAGGCACCTTCGCCAACGGCATGCCAGGAGGACCAACTCAAGCATGCACTGATTACGCCCTCCGCGGCGCCATCCTCGAAAGCCCTCAAGGCGATGTCTATGTCAAGATGACAGGCCCAGAAGACCTCGTAAAGCAGTCAACAGCAGCATTTGGTCAGATGATTTTCTCTTTCCGCTAGAAGAAGAATTCACAGGGATGGAAGCGATGGAAGGGATAAAAAAATGGTATAATTTAAAAATTAAACTTTAAAAGGCTGTTTTTTTAGCATCCCTTCCATCGCTTCCATCCCTGTAAATTTTTTAATTTGTACCCGCCCTCACTCCTGATACTCCACCAGCTGCTTCGGCTTAATGGTCATCAAGGAAATCAGAGCCAGCGCGGCAAAAAAGCAAATGTAAAGGGCCGGAACCCAAATGATGCCGGTAACCTGCACAAGCCATGTTAAGATCATTTGGGTGCATCCGGTGATAATCCCAATACTGATGTTCCAAACAACAGCGACTCCTGTGTAACGCACCGAGACTGCGAAAAAGGAGCTCACCAAAACAGGAAAGCGCCCGCAAAGAACGCCAACAGCCAACAAGAGAAGGCTGTGCCAAAAAAAGATTTGATTAATATTCAATCTTCCGTAATTCCAAAAAAGAAGTAGCGCCGCAGCACCAATCCCCATAAAAAGAAAAAAGAAAAACTTTTTTCCCAACCTCTGATCAAAACTCCCTGCCAATAAAGACCCCACCATAAAAATCAAAAGACTATAGGAATTGAATTTCATTAATTGCTCCAACGGAAAATGATAAAAGGTAGAAAGGTAATTCGGAATGTAGTAGGTAAAGACAGCAATGCTACTGGACAAGAGAAATCCAATACCGATGAGTTGTAGTAGTGGCTTTTTATGCTGCTGGAAAAGCAATTTGATAGGAGTTGTTTCTTGTTGAAGACGATTTTTGTATTCCAGAAACGTTGGCGTCTCAACGAGCGCGCGACGCAAGACATAGCTGACAAGTCCCAAAATTCCTCCCAGCGCAAAAGCCACACGCCAACTCTCTCCACCGCTCCAATGAAATTTCATGAGCATCATGCAAGTGAAAGATGATACTAAAAGTCCAATGTTCGTCCCCATGATTACAATGGAGGTATTGAAGGCCTTGCGCCCTGGACTTGACACTTCATAGCCAAAAATCACAGAACCTGGCAACTCTCCTCCCAAAGCAAGACTTTGAAGAATGCGAAGAGCAATTAACAAAATCGTTGCCCATGCCCCAATCACGCTAGCACTAGGAATGAAGGCAATCAAAAAAGTTGGCAGCGCCATTAACAAAATGGTGTAAACAAAAGTGTACTTCCGCCCACGCGTGTCCCCAAGATGCGCAAAGATCACTCCACCTAAAGGTCGGAACAAAGCTCCTGCTGCAAAAATGGCATAACTCAAGAGCAAATTGAGCCACGCATTGCTCGTAGGAATCAGGCTCTTTCCAATGAAGGGAGCCAGATAAATAAAAATTCCAAAATCGTAATACTCCAAGATCGAGCCAAGGCAGATGAGAAAGAGCAACTTTTTGCTGTCGAGTTTCATGGCGACAGGTTACAGGTTACAGGTTACAGGGTACAGGGTACAGGCTACAGAAAAAATTTCGAATCCGAACACAAAATGAAAATTTTTGAGGCACGCAATGAAATGGTCAGAGAACTCATTCCACTAGAAAGTGTGATTTGTGAAATTGGCGTTTTTAAAGGAGACTTCGCGAGTAAGTTGCACCAACTTCATCCCAAGCACCTCTTTCTCTGCGATCCTTGGGACAACGGCCTGAGTTATAGTGGGGATCATGATGGCCAAAATGGAAACATCTATCATGCCTCTTCCCTCTACGAACATGTTGTTACCCTTTTTTCTCAAGAAGCAACAGTCTCCATTCATCGAGAAAAATCAGAAACTTTTATCCCGAAATTAGCTGATGCCTCGCTGGATGCAGCTTACGTTGATGGCGATCATTCTTACCAAGCTGTTAAAGCCGACCTTCATGCACTCTATCCTAAAATAAAAAAAGGAGGATTCCTCATGGGGCATGATTATGAATTCAATCCCAACAAGGCTCCATATGATTTAGAGCCGATGATCTTGGAAGTTGCGCGCGCCGTGAATGAATTTTGTCAGGAAAAAAATTTATCTATCTTTGCAAAAACGAACGATGGCTGTGCCAGCTTTGCGATTCGGTGCTAGAGCATTTTTAAAAATTGTACAGCCTCTCATTGCGGCGTCACTCCGGTGCTCGCGTCCTCAAGTATCAGAATACACTGCGAATCTCTGCTCCTCGTTCCTGGCACTGCATCGGCTATAATATATTTTAAAACGCTCTAGAACGTTTCAAGCCACAAAAACAGAAGGTAAAGAAGAGATTGGCCACAAAGAAACCAAAAAACCGAGTAGATACTGTCTCTTAAAAAAACTTCTCATTTTGTTTTCTTTCAAAAATTCTTTGTGTTCTTTGTGGCCAATTTTTTTTCTTAATGCTCTAGCAAAAACATCCTATTCCGGAAGCTCTTCCCAAAAAGCCTGCGCTGCCCGTTCCCAATTTCGTTCGCTCACGCGTTGTCGGGCAGCAAGACCCCATGATATTCGTAAAGCCACATCATCAATCAAACGCTGCATCGCTTGTGTAAGCGCATCTAAATCGAGCGCCTTCGTAATCAAACCATCTTGCTCGTGCCCCACGAGATCTTTGGGTCCTCCAGCGTTGGAGACAATGGTAGGAAGACCACTTGCTTGCGCCTCGATCACCACATTACCAAAAGTATCGGTTGTACTCGGGAAAACAAAAAAATCGGCTGAGGCATAAGCCGTTGCGAGTTCTTCCCCCTGCAAAGTCCCAACAAAAATTCCCTCCGGCAGCAACTCTTTCATTGTCGAAAGATAAGGACCATTTCCAACAAAAAGTGGTCGCACCTTCACTCCACGCGCCAGCAGCCGACGGAAAGCCGCGGCAAGCAGATCGAGATTTTTTTCTCGAGAGATCCGTCCCACATAGAGCGCCCCTACTTCTCCAGACTTCAATCCTCTTTTTTTCCAAAATTGAAGATCTCGTTTTTCTGGATGGAAGAAAACGGTGTCGAGGCCACGAGGCAAGATCCGAATTTTTTCTTCAGCCACTCCTCGCTCCATCCAGCAACGGCGATAATGCTCCGAATTGACATAGATCAAATCCATCTGCGAATAAAACCAGTGCATGAAATTCCAAGTCAATGTCTCCATGAACCCATCCTCCGTGAGCATGCGCACATATTGAGGAAAATCGGTGTGATAAATTCCGATCGTTGGAAGCCCCAGTACTTTTGCTGCACAAAAGGCCGCAAGCCCCACAGGGCCTGGAGTACTGATGATCACCTCACTAAATTTTTCTCGCTCGAGATAATCGATCATCGGCAAGATCGGTGGAAAACTGAGTCGTTGCAACTCGTACTCTGGCAATTCAAAAGTACCGACGGGCTCAAAATTTTTGAATGGGATACCGAGATTGACGAGCTGTTCTCGAGAAACCATAACTGTTAAGTCATAACCAAGGGTTGTTGCAGCCGAAGCCATCTTTTGAATCGTGGTGGAGACGCCATTGATATCGTCGAGGGTATCGGTAAACCAAGCACGGCGGCGATGCTGAAAACTCGGAGGCAAATGCCCCCTCAAGGCTCTTGCTGCCTCGCGCAGACGTTGTAGTGGCGCACGATGAAAAGCATAAAAATAAGGACTCAATATGGCTAGCAACGGAATGACGGGCCCCACTGTTTGGAGACTCTCCATGAACTTTCCTTCTTTTAACTGAGTTAGAAATTGCATGACAAAGCGGTAGGCCAAACGACTCGCCAAAAGATTAGCAATTCCAAAAGCACGACGGCTCGGATCTTCCTCTCCTTTCGTCTGTCGCTCCAACTCAGCTCTCATCGAGGCAGTTGAAAGCGAGGCGGAAAGCTCTTTCCAAAGCGATCTATTTCCAGAACGAGCCAGCTCAAAAATTTTTCCACTCATCACTCCTTGCATGAGAAAGCTCCATTTTTCGCCTGCCGAAAAAATGGTTGGATCGCGTCCCTCCATAAAACGTTCAAAAGCTTTCTCAACGAGTTTGAGTCCTAAACTCTCACTCTTTCCCCGCAAGCGCTCCTGACCAAAAGAAAAAGCGACTTGATAGGTGTCTAACGCCATAGCGAGAGGAGTTCCATCATTTCCATAGGCCATTCCATGGCCTTGGCGAAGCTGTTTAAAAAAATCGTTTGCTGTTTTTGCTGATGGAACAATCGTATAAGCCTTCCCCATCATGCGACCGCCATGATCATCAGAACCACCAAAGAAATATTTTTTCCACGGTTCAAGATGCGTTGGCGAAATCTCTGTTTGAGCAGCAAATCGTTCGATATCGAGTGGAGTCAGGGTAAAGAAAAAGCGCGCCGCTTCGTTCAATAAAGCTGAACGCCGTCCATTTATCCCTTCGATATGTTGAAAGAGAAGCGCTGTTTTCATCAGGTGATGAGGTTGCAATTGGTCAATCAATCCCACCGCTGGTGCAGCAACACCATGTGCAATTTCTTGTTCCATCAAGTATTGCTGGAGCTCATAAATATTTTCTTTAAGCTGCTGGATCATCCGATGCTGCTCCTCATTAATATTCCAAACGAGCAACGTCACGTGACATCCATCTTCGGGAAAAACAGCACTCACCTGCTCGCTGAGAAAGACACCGTCGAGATCAGCAATCTCAAGGCATCCTTCGATCGAGTCATAATCCGTAAAGGTGAAAAAATCCATTCCTGCCAGGCGCAATTTTTTATACAACTCACGCGGCTCTGACATGCTCGCAGGAACGCCAAGCCTTCTGAGCAGCCATTCTGAGGAGCGCTTGCTATAGCGTGTGTGAAGATGAAGATCGATTTTAGCCATGGAGACCAGAGTAAAGGGTGAAGAGTCAAGGGTGAAGAGTCAAGGGTGAAGAGTATTTTGACATAGCTAAACAATTCTTGAGAATTTATAATGTTCCTGACGCATATGAATATCTCCTCTTCCGCAAAACAAAAATCCGTTGCCCCTGATTTTAATGCCTACGAAAAATTTGCAGCAACTTCCTACGATGAAAGTAAAATCGTTGCAGCCGTTAATGGTCATAAGATTCAAATTGCAACAAGAGGTCCTGACGAAAAACTCTCTTCTTATATTCTAAAGAATGGCTTGAATTTTGAACTCTCAAACGAAAAAAGCATCGCTGTTGTCGATCATTTTAAACAAGCCCTTCGTCTCAAGTATGGTGAAGAAGCTCGTGGTTCTTTTATGCCTGAACACGAACAAGAGGCCCTTAGTAAAGGGCTCAGTCAGCATATCATTAAAGAGGTCACCAAGAATGCAAGCCTGCGTAAATCGTTTGAACAAGTCCGGAGTTGTCGCACATCACTATCGTTGGCTTTTGATCAATATAATACTCAAAAATCGAATCCTTATTCCACCGCCGCTGAAAGAGCCGAGACTGAGCTGAAACTTGCCCAACTCATGCTCGGCCATCAAGAACTTGTTGCTGATTTTAAGCTTGCAGCAAAAGAGAACCCTGATCAAGCGCGCGCTGGAAGTATGCTGCAAAATCTGTGTCTTGTTGCGGGAGAAAAAGAGTCGATTCAAGCTGCTAATACATTTATTCAAGCGGCTGAACACTTCATTGAAGCAGCAGGTCAAGCAATGGATAACCTCGATTCTCGTAGCAGCATTAGTAAAAAACATGCAATTGCAGAACAACATCTTCAGAAAGCTGAAACAGTTTTAGCCAATCTTCAAAATTCTCTTTTGAACGTTGCGGCAAAGAATCCTACTATAAAAAACCACCATATCGAAACTCTTGAGCAGATTCGTCAAATTCGTTATGATATTAAGAACAAAGAAAATAGCATGCTCCTCCCTCCTCTGAAGAAACCGGCACTAAGCCTCACTATTTCAAGCGCAGCCTCTGAAAGTGATGCTTCTAAAATAACTCAAGAGAAATTAAAGCTATCTCATGATGCGGTCTTTGCTAAACTAGATACTGCCCAACAAGAAAAAAAAACGCCAGCACCTACAGCCCCTAAAAAAGAACCTCCTGCAGCTGGCGGCGCTCGTTTTCGCTTTTAAAAATTAAATTTAATCCAATCGCTGTAAGTCATTACGGAACGCTTCATCACAGCTCGACTCACAGCAGCCAAGGCGTGCTTTCTAATTTGACAAAATTTCCAATCCGGAGGATGCAATCCTAGACGAAGCAAGGGCCACTGCTGTTGCTCTGCTCGTCGAAATAAAAATTCATTCCAAATGAGACTGACTTGCCGACGCCACGCGGAGCTAAAAAAAGTGGGAGGCGTGTTTCACAAAATGACGGTTCTATTATTTCTTGAAACAGCTTGACAATGAACGCGAAATAATTTTTCAATTTCCTGAAACCATAAAAACCATGAAGACTTTTTTGCTTTCTTGTAGCTCAGGACTTATTTTATTTTCCAATCAGCTCATTGCTTACAATAGTATTCCGGAATATAGCTCTGAGTCTCTAGTTGCTTATTCAAGCATTGCTTCCTATCCCGCTAGCAATGATACGATCAATAAGGAAAGGGAGTCATCTGAATATCAAAACTCCGGTTCCAGCACGGATTTCGAAGCTGGTGATGAAAATCAGGGACTAAACGAACAGTCTTGTGAACTTGGGGAAGGATCGCCGGTCATGATGGCTAGTGGGCCACTAACATATAACGGCCAAATCAAACTTGATGATGATGGAACAGGTCCTTCTCATAATGATCAACACCACAATAACAACACATCATTTCATAATGCAAATGGGCAAAGCCTCAATGCTGATGTTGACTCCTATGTTGTTGCTCCTGGATGGCTGCTCAGTCAAGGTGTTAAACCAGGAAACAGAGCAGATGTAACTGTCTATTTTTATACCTATTCTTGGTACATGAGCGGCGGCAGACCCATTATCATTTCCTCCACTCAACATACGAAATCTATATCATCAATTGTAGGAGATGTTGGACCTACAGAAGATAGTGTTGGAGAAATTTCTATCAAAGCTGCTCAGGACCTCGGATTAGGCATTAAAGAACGAAGTGGCGGACTAGGACCTGTTCCTACAGACCCTTCTGATCAATTCAATCCCAATCGAGATATCTCTGCGACAGTTACCTACTACCCTTCCGGATCTTAAAAATGAATTTTCTGCGTTTCTTTTTAACTTTATTATTCTTAAGTCGTCTGGCATATAGCCAACAGCCCGCTCCCTATGAGCGCCATGAAGAATATCCATCACCAGACAAACAATATGTTGCTAAATTGGTTATCAGAAATACAGAGACAATTTTAACGATTCAAAATCACTTAACCTCTAAAGATGATTTTTTAAAATCTCTTGTTCCTTGCGTACAAAATATTAAATGGACGCCTGATTCAAAATCATTATTTATCGTTTCTCATTTATCAGGAGGATCAATGGCCACCATTGTTCATTTCCAAAATGATGACTGGAGAGCTTATGATAACAGTCCTCCTATACAAGGACCATCTTACTACTTTGTTGCAGGCGTTCACTTTTTTAAAAAATTTGCTAGGTTAATTTACGGAGTTTATCCTTCCAGGGGCAGCCCCTTCAATGAACAAAAAATGTGCATCTTTGATGTGGATTGGGATACCGGCTCTTCAAAATTAGTTAGCTTGAAATTTCCTTCGGAACAAGACCTCGATCAATTAACTAAAAAGGAAAAAAGAAAATGGGAAATGTGGGAGAACGGTACAGCTAACACGGAAATAAAAACAATTTATTTTTGATGTTCTCTCTTCATTGTTTCCTTACCCAATCGCTGTAAGTCATCACGGAACGCTTCATCACAGCTCGACTCACAGCACCCAAGGCGTGCTTTCTAATTTGACAAAATTTCCAATCCGGAGGATGCAATCCTAGACGAAGCAAGGGCCACTGCTGTTGCTCTGCTCGTCGAAATAAAAATTCATTCCAAATGAGACTGACTTGCCGACGCCACGCGGAGCGAGCTGACGCTATAAACCATACTTTGAGATTTAAAAAAAGCGGGAGCATCTTTTTTTAAATCAATGACTCCATGCAAGCGCGTCGTGTAGAAAAAACCTTCATCCGCGACGGCTCTCTCGGCTTCCTTGCTGAGCAGCCAGGCTGGCGCAATAAAGCCTGTCATCGCATTCAAATCAAATCCTGCTTTTTCAAATTCTTCTTTTCCTCTTTTTAATTTAGCTCGAGCCTCATCGTAACTCAGATCATAAAATTCCCCCTCGCCACGCGTGTAATGCTGCGTCATCCAGCGCGTCCAAAGCCTCTCGTGCGCGGCAGCAGGCCGCAAATGAGACCATCCATGAAGAACAATTTCATGTCCCTCTTTTTGCTTTTCTTGAAGCCATTCCACGAAGGCAGGAGCCGTTGTTAGTAATTCCCTTTCGTGATAATGAGGAATGACCAATAGAGAACAACAAGAAATACCAGATTTTTTTAAATCATCCATCATCTCCTGCACTATTGCTTGTGTGCTGGGAGTGACATCGTGAATGGAAACCACGAGGGCGGGCGACTGTATTTGCATTTCGATGGAATCTCCTGTAAAATAAAGAACCTAAATTAAACTAATGTCCGATCAAAATCCATCTCTCAATAGCAATCTTCCTCCTCCACCAAAGCCATCAAGGGAAAACAAAGATCCTGATAACTCCATGAACTGGCGTGGGCTTATCTTTATCGTGATTGCACTTGGCCTGATTGCTGGGGCTTTTTTCTTCCGCGGAAATAATTTTATTCCCTCTGAAGAAATTCCTCTTCCCAAATTTGAGTCTCTCCTCAAAGACGGAAAAATTATTTCCACCACGGACAAGCCGCTAGAACTTTTAGTTGAAGAGGGAAAAAACACACAGTCACTCAGCGGTTTCTATCGGAAAAAAGCAGCGACCGGCGCGGAAGAGATTGCGACACCTTTTAAAACAACCGTCTACATGCCATTCAACGGCACCACGCTTGAAAAGGAGCTCTTAGCAGCCGGCATCACGCCAACTCCCCGCGCTGAGTCAAATGCCTTCCTCTCCGCGGTGATGAGCTTTCTTCCAATTGTTCTCTTCCTTCTAGTCCTCTATTTCTTTTTCCGCTCTCAAATCAAAATGGCCGGCAAGAGCGCCATGGGCTTTGGAAAAAGCAAAGCGAAGATGTTAGCTCGTGAAAAAAATAAAATTACTTTTAAAGATGTCGCTGGCGTAGAAGAAGCTAAGGATGAAGTTCAAGAGCTGGTTGAGTTTTTAAAAGATCCAAAGCGTTTCCAAAAATTAGGCGGCCGCATTCCTAAAGGTGTCCTCATGATCGGCGCTCCAGGCACTGGAAAAACCTTGCTGGCCCGCGCCATTGCAGGAGAGGCCGATGTTCCTTTCTTCAACATTAGCGGTTCTGACTTTGTGGAAATGTTTGTGGGTGTTGGAGCCTCTCGTGTTCGCGATATGTTTGAACAAGGACGCAAATCGGCTCCCTGCCTCATTTTCATTGACGAGATCGATGCCGTCGGTCGTCACCGCGGTCATGGAATGGGTGGTGGTCATGATGAACGTGAGCAGACCCTCAACCAACTCTTGGTTGAGATGGATGGTTTTGATGCGCAAGAGGGAGTGATCATTATTGCTGCAACGAATCGCCCTGACGTCCTTGATCCGGCGCTCTTGCGCCCAGGCCGTTTTGATCGCCAAGTCACGATCAACCTTCCCGATGTCAAGGGCCGCGAAGAAATTTTGAAAGTCCATGCGAAAAAAATAAAACTAGCTGATAGCGTTGATCTTTCCCGCATTGCTCGCGGCACCCCTGGCTACTCAGGAGCAGAATTGGCCAATGTGCTCAACGAAGCCGCTCTCATGGCAGCACGCAAAGGCCTCAAAGCGATCATGCAATTTGAATTAGAAGAAGCTCGCGATAAAGTTCGCTGGGGCAAAGAACGCCGCAGCATGGCGATGACAGAAAAAGAAAAAATGTCCACAGCCTGGCACGAAGCGGGGCATGCGCTACTCAACGTTGTTCTCGAACACACGCATCCACTGCACAAAGTCACCATCATTCCTCGCGGTCAATATTTGGGAGCTACGATGTACCTTCCAGAAAACGATCAATATTCCACCCAGCGCAAAGAGGCTCTGGATGGGCTTGTCATGACGATGGGAGGTCGTATCGCTGAAGAGATGTTCACCGATGACGTTTCCAACGGCGCTGCTGGCGATATCGCACAAGCAACGAAGATGGCTCGGAAGATGGTTTGTGAATGGGGAATGAGCAGCCTCGGCATGATTCGTTTTACCGAAGAGAGCGATTATATGTTCTTGGGCCGTGAAGTCTCTGGCAAGCGCGAGTACAGCGAATCAACAGCTCAAACAATCGATTCCGAAGTAAAACGCATCATCGATGAAGCTTACGCACGTGCTCAAAAAATCCTCGATGAAAAGCGAGACAAAGTCGCCCTCATTGCACAAGCCTTGTTGGAGTTTGAAACCTTGGAGGGAGCTCAAGTCGAAGATCTCATCAACCTCGGCCACATGAAAAATCCTCCCGTTATCGAGCAGAAGCCCCCGCCACTTCCGCCAGCTCCAACAGTGGTGACTGCGGAAGCATCAAAGCCAATACTTCCAGAGTTCCCGACCGGGGGTCTTGCAGCTCCGGTACCAGCGTAACAGGTTACAGGTTGCAGAAAAAAAGATGGTTTCATAGATTTTTAAAAGCACGGTTTCATAGGTAACTCAGAGCACGGTTTCATATTTTTTTAGATGTTCTTTTCGGCCACTCGTTACTCGTTACTCGTTACCCTTTACTCGCTGGCGATGCTCTGCACCGCCAGCGCTGAACCCTCTGCGGAAGACCTCCTCCGCGAGGCACGGCTTCGTCCGCCCACTCATCCCATCACGCTTGCTGCAGAAATTCGTGGAGCGGAAGAACCGCTTCCGCTGACATTCAAAATTGGAAAAGGCCAGATTGAATATCAACTTCACGATCCCGAAGAGACGATTGTTTTAAAATTGGGAACGACAAATTCTTCTCTCAGCGAAACAAAAAAAGGTATCACCAAGCTCGTTACTCAAGAAAAGCGATATCAAGAAATTCGCAACACTGGAGTGACCTACGACGATCTCTCGCTCGGTTTTCTTTATTGGCCTCATCCTCGCTTAGCTGGCACTCAGCAACTCCGTGGCACCAAGGCTTCCATCATCGAGTTAATTCCACCCGCTGATGATCTTGGCCCCTACGGCTCGGCCCGCATCTGGATTGATCAAGCAAGTGGCGCTCCGCTGCGCATGGAAGGTTTTGATAAAAATGGAAATCTTTTAAAACGCTTTGAAGTCATTTCCGCTCAAAAAATCGATGGCATCTGGACCCTCAAAGAAATGCGCATCGAAACCTTTAATTCCACAACCCACGCTGTCACTCAGCGGCGTTATCTCACGATTCATCGAGATAGTAAATAAGTTTAGTTTGGTTTCGTGCCGTTTTTTATAAAATTTAGCCCCGATTTTTGGAGTGCCATTGAGAAAAACGCACTACAATGACCGCTATGACCTTTCTATTGAGGGAGGTGCTATGATCCATCTCGGAAAACGGCCCTGGCCATTTTTATAAAAAGATGCTCGCTGACAGCAAGTTACAACTTGTTTATCAAATTTTTCAGCAATAGGTTTGGAGTGTTTTCTCTGTAGAAATTACTCCAATAAACCTACTCCACGGCTAAAGTAGCCAAACTAGGGTTGATTTTACGATAATTTAGTTAAAAATGGACGGGCATCTTCTTTTCCTGAAAGGACTCCTTCGCTGTTTTTCTTTTGTGCTCTTTGCGTTCTTTTGTGGCTATTTTCTTTCTTCCTACTCACACCTCAAGGCCTTCACAGGGTCCATCCGCGAGGCCAGCCATGCTGGGATCAAGGCTGCAACGGAGCAGATGACAAAGGCGCTAATGCAGATCAAGGCAACATCACTCGTCACGACCTCGGCAGGGATTTGAGAAAATTGATAGACGGAGCGTGGAAAAATGTCGATTCCCAAGATTGAAGAGAGAGCATTACTCACTTCATTGCGCCAGCGGATCAGCGTCATCCCAAGCGCAAGCCCCGTGACGACACCAATAAAACCAACGACCATTCCTTGGACTAGAAAGATTCCGATGATTTGAGAGGTGCGAGCCCCAAGCGCCTTGAGAATGCCGATCTCACGCGTTTTCTGAACGGTCACCGTGATGAGCGTGTTCATAATTCCAAAAGCTGCGACTAAAATAATAAACATCAGCAAAAAAAACATCACGTGCCGCTCCATCGCAATCGCGTCAAAGAGTTGTTTGTTGGCGTCCATCCAAGTTGATACCGAAAAATCCTCAGGCAATTTCTGCCGAAGAGTCTGCTGCACGAGCGCAGCACGATCAGCATCATTCGTCCAGACAGCCATTCCATGAATGTTATCACCCAAGCCGTAGAGCTCTTGCCCGATGTGCAAGGGAACCAGCACGTATTCACTATCGTATTGATAACGTCCCGTCTCAAAAATACCAGCGACCGTCAACTCGGTGGGCAAAACTAATTGTCGCAGCAAGTCGACATTAGCTTTTTCTTTGCCATTTTTCACGCGATCGAGCTCTTCGAGAATTTGATTCACATTGCGTGAAGAATAAATCGTAATTCGATCGCCGACTTGCAATCCCAGCAGGGAAGCCATTTCGGAGCCGATGAGAGCCGTATCCCCGCTCAAATCAAATGTTCCTTCTTTGATAAATTTTTTGAGGTTGGATTCTTTTTCAGCATCAATCCCACGCATGATTGGAGTGATGCGGCGATGCTGAAACTCTAGAATGACGGGGCCTTGAACAAAAGGAGCAACCTTCTTAACTTCTGAAGTCGCTTCAATCGACTTGCTCAGTTTTTGCCAATGATCAAGGATCCCATCTTTGGAAATCGTAAGATGCGCATCGAAACCAATCACCTTGCGCTGCAGCTCGCGCTGGAATCCTGTCATCACCGAAATCACTAAAATCAAAACCGTAATTCCTAACGTCACTCCCAACACCGAAACAAGCGTGATGACCGAAAGAAAAGCTCTTTTCGGTTTGAGGTAACGAGCAGCAAGAAAAAGGGAAGCGGACGGTCTGAACATGAGTAATGAGTAACGGGTAACGAGTAACGGGTAAAACCAAATTTTCAAAGATTAATTTTTGTTATTAAAAAATCTGAACATTTGCGTGAATAACAAGAAGATTATATCTATTTTATGTTAACCTCCGAAACGCTTTACTCGTTACCCGTTACTCGTTACTTTTTTCATGCCCTCTCCCAATCGATCCATTTTTGCTGACCCTCGCGGTCGCCGACGTCGCTGGCTACAAGTCTTGCTCTTGTTGACAGTGGTCACGCTCTTAGGTGCTTCTATCTATTTTATTTTGAGCTTGCTAATCGCGCCCAAGCTTTATTTGCCGCCAAATGTGCGCGACTATCGAGCACAACTTAAGTCTGCATCCTCCACGCCCTCGCCTCTTCTGGAGATGAAAGATGACTGGCATCATTTTCTTCCAACAAAATCAACGCCTCTATTCTCTCCCAATTTAACTGCTTTTAATCTGCCAATTGGCCCGCTGAAAAGACCTGGAATTTCTGCGAGCTTGGCGCCTTCGCTCTTTCCTATTCGTCTTGGCTATGCCTCTTCGTTTGATAATCCCAGCGATCTCTCGCTCAAGCATCATGCCGATCTCCTAACTCATGTGGCAACCGATTGGTTCACGCTTACTGGCGTTGAACAAAAATTACTTGAAGAGCCGAATGATCCTCTCGTTTCTTTTTGCACCCGCAAGGGACTTACTCTCTTGCCGATCTTGCGAAATCTTGATGGTGATCAGTGGCAATCGGAAGCGGCAGAAGGGCTCCTCAAGGCCTCGACTCAGGAGCAGACTGCTTTCTTTGATCATCTCTTGCAGCACCTGCCGCCAAGCGCCATCGGCATTCTCCTGGAGTGGAGTGAAATTGATGTTACCTATCGCCCCGATCTCACGCGCTTTTTAACAGCGTTTGCGACTTACTTTCATGAACATCATCGAGAACTTTGGATCACGATTCCAACGGGAAAAGATCAGGCACTTTATGACATCGCTACGCTCAGCAATGTTGCTGATCATCTTGTCGCCGCACTCTACGACCAAAATTCTGATCCAGATGACGCCGGGGCTCTCGCCACGATGGAATGGTTTCAAGAGTCCCTCAAGACGTTGCTCGCACAAGGCAATGCAGATAAATGGGTGATTACGCTCGGCGCTTATGGTTATGATTGGAATAATACGAAAGAAACTTTGGAGCCGCTCAGTTTTGTCGATGTCATGGCACGTGGTAATTTAGCGGAGGTCGGCTCCGTCGCCGTGGAACCTCCCTCTTTTTCCCCTCATTTTGATTATATCTCACAGGAAGAAAACAAAACTATCCTTTCTACCGATCATGCTCTGCAGTCTACCAAAGCCTCACCACACAATGAGCATGAAATCTATTTCCTCGATGCGACCACGTTTTACAACCAACTTCATGTTTTAAAACCGTACCACGTTGGAGGCATTGGAATTTATCGCTTGGGTCAAGAAGATCCTGATCTTTGGAAAGGACTTCAATTAACGCTCAACATGGAGGCTGAACAACGGGAAGAACCGACCACAGACGAACTTCATGATTTAGAAAATCTCGATTTCAAACATGAAATAGCCTCCATCGGTTCTGGAGACTTCCTCTCTGCTGGAGAGGCCTCCAGCAATGGTTCCAGGACGGTCACTCTCGGCGAAGAAAACCTGCTCGTTGAAAATTACAATCAATTTCCTCGTCCTGCCTGCGTCTATCGCCAAGGATCACCCGGCCCCCATCAAGTTGCCATCACGTTTGATGATGGCCCAGACCCAACATGGACTCCCAAACTTTTAAAAATCCTCAAAGAAAAACAAGTTCCAGCCGCCTTTTTTATTCTGGGATGCCAAGCGCAACAGTTTCCTGATTTGGTGCAACGCATTCAAAAAGAAGGTCACGAGTTTGGAAATCATACTTACACTCATGAAAACTTAGGCGAGATTAGCGATGAAAAAATTTGCTTGGAGCTCAATGCCACCACGCGCCTTTTAGAAAGTATCACTGGTCATTCAACTTCGCTTTTTCGTCCTCCTTACAACGGCGACGGCAATCCTTCAACGCCCGGAGAATTACGCGCCTTGCAAGTCGCTTCGGAGCTCGGTTACCTGACCGTTGGAGAATCAATTGATCCAAACGACTGGGAACAACCTGGTGTTGAAAATATCATCCAGCGCGTTAAGAACCAGCGCGCTCAAGGTGGAAGCATCCTCCTTTTTCACGATGCGGGTGGCAACCGCTCCCAGACTGTAGCGGCACTTCCTCAGGTCATCGATTATTTCCGCGCACGTGGCGATGAAATTGTTCCTCTCTCCGTCATGATTGGACTTCCCGATGACATTCTGATGCCTCCTTTGCGCCAGGCCGATGTGACACTTGCAACGCGATATGTTTATGGCAGCTTCGCAACCTTTCGATTCTTAGAAATGGTCGCCTGGTCCCTCCTCGTCATTGCAACGCTGATTTCTCTACTTGGCATTCTATTCTATGTCACTTGCGCCATCCGTCATCGCAAGATAGAAAAAGAAAATTTTCTCAACCCCCAGCTTCCAACCTCCAGCCTTCTTCCAGCTAGCATTATCATCGCTGCCTACAACGAAGAGAGAGTAATCATCTCGACGTTAGAACACCTCATTGCCAGCGATTATGACGCTCCTCTTCAATTAATTGTTGTTGATGATGGATCGCAAGATCAGACAGCAGCGGTTATCGAAGCCTTCATCGAAAAAAGTAAATCAATAACTAATCGCTCTCTTATTTTAATTCGCCAACCGAACTCAGGCAAAGCAACCGCCTTGAACAGAGCTATTGAAGCGGCTCATCATGAATTGATCATCACGCTCGATGCAGACACCATGGTCACTCCAAAAGCCTTACAAGAACTGATCCTCCCCTTCTCGGATCCTAAGGTGGGAGGTGTCTCAGGGCACATCCGCGTTGGCAATCCTCATCAATGGCTTGGACGCTTCCAGCAAATTGAATATGAATTTGCTTTTGAAGTGAATCGTCGAGCTCAAGATCTTTTAGGATGCATCACGGTTCTCCCTGGTGCTTTGAGCGCCATCAGGGCAACAGCGCTTCGTGAAGCAGGTCCACTCCCCACAGAAACATTAGCAGAAGACACTGACCTCACCTTGCAACTGCAGCGCTTAGGTTGGAAAATAACTTATGCACCGATGGCCTTGGCAGACACAGAAGCCCCCAACAGCATTAAGGCACTTCTCTCTCAACGCTTCCGCTGGGCCTTTGGCATTTTACAATGCCTTTGGAAACATCGCTCACTTCTGCTGAGTCCAGGCTCCGGATGGCTCGGTTGGTTTGCCCTGCCTTCGATTTGGGTTTTTCAAATTGGACTCATCGCACTCACGCCACTGCTCGACTTTATGGTGATCTGCTCGCTTTTCTGGGGACGCGGAAGTGCCATCTGGCCTTATTTTTGTATTTCGCTAGTGCTCGACATGAGCCTTGCTGCCGTTGCGGCGCACTTCGCTAAACGCACCGCCTGGTCTGCTTGGAGAGCCCTTCCTATGCGTTTTCTTTATCGTCCCCTCCTCGGTTATATCACGTGGAAATGCCTCATCAAAGCAGCCGCAGGAAGCTGGGTCCGCTGGAGCAAGCTAGAACGGACAGCAGCAGCCATCAAAGAGAAAGAAGAAATTCACAGGGATAGAAGCGATGGAAGGGATGAAGACAAAAAAATAACCGCTAAAAGCGCTAAAGGCCGCTAAAAACTAAAAATCTTTTTTGTGTTATTTCGCGTATTTCGCGGTTTGAAAATTTCTTTATCCCTTCCATCGCTTCCATCCCTGTGAATTCTTTTGTCTTTATGCTTCCATCCCTGTGAATATTTCTTTCACCACTTCCACATCCTTGATGATTTGAAGTCGCAGTTCTTCGAGATTGGGAAATTTAATTTCAGGACGAAGGTAGGCAATAGGAGTCATCGTGAGCTCTTGCCCATAGAGGTCTCCCTCAAAATCGAAGAGATGAACTTCTACCGTTGTTGGAAAAGGAACATCAGAAATTGTGGGGCAATGTCCAATGTTAGCGATGCCTTGATGTTTTTTTTCACCGACTGTTGCTAAGACGGCATAGACTCCATCAGGCGGAAGCTGAATCCGAGGGAGTGAAAGATTCGCTGTTGGAAAACCAAAATCGCGCGCTTTTTTATTTCCTTCGACAACAGTTCCCGTTAGTGAGTACCGCCGACCTAAACAAGCCGCCGCTTCCTCAAAATCATCGATCGCAATGGCTCTGCGAATACGGGTACTGCTGACAGCGCTGCGATTGACTTCAATCGGCTTGATCGTCATCACCGAAAAATGAAATTTTTCTCCCAGCTCTTTTAACAAATCGAGATTTCCTTCTCCTCCTTTTCCAAAAGACCAAGAGGCTCCAATAGCAATGGTCTTCAAGTTAGGAAGAGCTTCCACCAGTTGAGTGATAAATTCCGTTGCTGGAATCACGGCTAGCTGTTCATCAAATGCTAGCAACAAAACAGCATCGACTCCCAGCTCTTGAAGTAATTTTAATTTTTGTTCCGTCGTCGTTAAAAGTGGCGGTGCTATCGCTGGCCTCAACAACGAAGCCGGATGTCGATCAAAGGTCATGGCCACGACTTTTCCACCAACACGCCGAGCCTCTTCCTGAGCCCGTCCGATCAAAGCTTGATGCCCTACATGAACGCCATCAAAGGTGCCGCCGACGAGGATGATAGGACCGGATAATGTTTTAAGATCAGAAATTGAACGGAAGAGATTCACGGGATGGAAGCGATAAAAGAAATTATAAACCGCGAAATACGCGAACTAACACGAAAAAGAAAAATTTATTTTAGCGCAATTTAGCGAATTTAGCGGTTATTTTTTACTTCCTCATCTCTTCCATCGCTTCGATCCCTGTGAATTTCTTCTCACGCTCCACGTAAGCGCGAAACTTCAGGCAAGCTGAGCGCATGACCCAATACAACCTCACGCGGTGTTTCTTTGAGACGGTCAGCAGGAAAAGCGTTCTCCACGGAAAAACGACCTGACTTGGTCCGACGCAATGATTGCAAATGAGCGCCACAGCCCAATTCTTCGCCAATATCATAAGCATAGGTACGAACATAAAAACCTTTGCTGCAAACAACGCGAAAATCAATCGTGTCGGGAGTTGTTCCTAAAATCTGATGCGCGTAGATGTGCACAAAACGAGGTTCTCGCTCCACTGTTTTTCCTTGGCGCGCGAGCTTGTACAAAGGCACTCCATCTTTCTTGATGGCCGAGACCATGGGAGGCGTTTGATAAAAGTCGCCATCAAATTTAGAAAAAGCAGCTTCTAAGACGGCTGGATCAAAAGCAGGAACAGGTTTCTCTTCGACAATGATTCCATCAGCATCTTGAGAGTCTGTTGTCACACCTAGCTTCATCGTCCCAACATATTCTTTGTCTTCGCTCATGAGAAGATCTTGAATTTTTGTCCCGCGACCTAAGGTCAACATCAAGAGGCCCGTTGCAAGAGGATCAAGCGTCCCGCAGTGCCCGATTTTTTTAATGCCGAGCACACGCCGCGCAATAGCAACGACATCATGAGAGGTCATGTTGCTAGCTTTATCAATGAGTAAAACACCGTCAGTCATAGGAAAACAGTAAAGAGTGAAGAGTAAAGGGTAAAGAGTAGCTAGAGTAACAATGAAAAGCTATTTCAGATTTTCACATAGTTCGTTAAGAACTTTTTTTCCTATCTCCTCGATCGAACCTTGCAACGTAGCGCCTGCGGCCATGCGATGACCACCACCGCCATACCGTTGACAAAATGATGAGGCATCAAAGGAAAGAGTTTTAGCGCGAACACTGATGCGAACTTGATTATTCATTAACTCTTCAAAAAAAATTGCTGCTTCAACTCCTTCCACTGAACGCAATTGATCAATGATTCCCTCGGTATCCTCAGGAAGAGTTCCCAGTGAGGCAACATCTTTTCTCGTGAGTGCAAAACTGGCAATGCGATCATCACAAGAAAATTTTGCGTTCATCAAAGCATGTCGCAATAATTCTAAACGACGACGCGGCTGACTCCCATACATCGCCTGAGAAAATGTTCCAACAGAGACGCCAGCCTTCACCAACGCGGCAGCAATTTCAAACGTCCTTGCTGTTGTGCTGCTGTATTGAAACGATCCTGTATCTGTCGAAATAGCAGCGTAAAGATTGCAAGCGATCGCTGGCGTCATCGTGATTTTTTCTTGGAGAAATCCTTCCGCTAAAATTTCTCCCGTGGCCGGTGAGGAAGAGACAATTAAATTTTGATCTGCAAAATTTTCATTACTCACATGATGATCAATCGCAAGCCAAAGAGGCGAACGCGCACTCGCCAAGACTTTTTTCCCGAGGCGCTCTTTAGTAGCTGTGTCCAAAATAAGAATGGCATCAAATTCTTGAACTTGCTCCGAAGGCTTTGTAATCAACGCCGCTTCGGGTAGGTAAGAAAATTTTTGAGGCACGCCATCTTCATTCCAAGCCGTGACCGAATGCCCTTCCTGCCTGAGCCAGAGAGCCGCCGCCAACGTCGAGCCGAGCGCATCACCATCAGGACGAGCATGACTCACAACGAGGATACGATTCGCTGAGCGAAGCGCTTGATGGATTTCAGCAAAAGTTGTTTTCATTGGGAACAGGCGGAAGGCTGAAGACTAAAGGAGGAAGGAATAAATATTATTAAGAACGATATTATAATAATGAAAATGGATTCAAAAAATTGTTTTTTTTCAACTACCATCGCCCTCAGCTCTCAGCCTTTAGTCTTCGGCCTGTTCGTTCTCCAACTCATCCAACAGCGCAATCACGCGCGTCCCACGTTCAATCGATTCATCTAATTGAAAATTTAAAATCGCCGTATGCTTCAAAATGACACGCCTTGATAAGGCCTGCTGAAGAAAGGTTCGATTTTTTTCAAGAACATCCAAAGCTTTTTTCTTCTGAGCATCCGTTCCGATCACACTAATGAAAATATGCGCTTGCTTTAAGTCAGGCGTAATATCCACAGCACGCACGGAGACGAGAGGTGCTTCAAACTTGATCTCGCGCGAAAGCAAAGCTCCCAGCTCTCGCTTTAACAATTCACAAACTCTGACAAGACGGTGGGACATATTTTAAAAGTAAAGGGTAAAGAGTAAAGGGTGCAGAGTGGCTGGCGCAAATGATGAAGTCCTTTTCCAAGAGAAAATCTCCTGCCGAAATACGAATGCCGAAATGCTCATTTGATGTTCGATCTTAAAATTCAGAACTCTTTACTCTTTACCCTTTACTCTTCACCCGCTCCTTCAGAGCGTCTGAGCAATTTTTTCGAGCGTATAACATTCGATGATATCCCCCTCTTCGTAATCATTGAAATCACCTAAGCGGATACCACACTCAAGCCCAGCTCGGACCTCTTTGACATCTTCCGTAAAGCGACGCAGCGTTCCAATGCCGCCATCATAGACCGATTGGCGGCGACGCAAGATACGAGCGCGTGCCGTCCGTGTAATACGACCATCGCTTACTTGACATCCTGCAACAATACCTCGTGTCAGTTCAAAAACTTGTTTGACCGTGGCGTGACCGATCACCGATTCACGCAACTCTGGATCAAGAAGGCCTGCCATCGCCTCACGCATTTGATCAATGAGTTCATAAATAATGCTATAAAGTTTGATCTGAATGCCTTCCCGACGAGCTATCGTAGCGGCTGTATTTTCTAATTTTACACTAAAGCCAATAATGACCGCATTCGAGGTCGTTGCCAAAAGAACATCCGAGTCACTAATTGGTCCAACGCCTGAGTGAATAATTTTCAGATCAACTTTATTTTTAGGGATGTCTGCTAAAGCACCAATAATCGCTTCCAGCGCACCTTGCATATCTGCTTTCAAAACAATGTGCAGTACTTTCTTTTGTTCCGCTGCTAAATTTTTAAATAAATTTTCTAATGTCGTACGCTGAGGTGCTGCGAGTTTGGTGCTACGAAGGCTTTCTAAGCGCTCTTCACTCAATTGCCGTGCGGAACGTTCTGAATCCATCACGATGAGCTCATCTCCAGCATTAGGCAGACCGCTTAATCCAAGGACTTTGACCGGCATTGCAGGAAGAGCCTCCTTCACAGGTTGGCCCAGATCATTGGTGAGCTGTTTCAACTTGCCCCAATAGTTCCCACAAATAAATGAATCTCCGACTTTGAGCGTTCCTGTATTGATAATCACTACTGCTGTTGGTCCTCGGCCTGCCTCCACTTGTGCCTCAATAACATTGGCTCTAGCTGGTTGATCAGGGTCAGCCTTAAGTTCCAACATTTCAGCCTGAAGCAACATCATCTCTAAAAGCTGATCAATTCCTTTTCCTGTTGCAGCCGAAACTTCACAACAAACGGTATCTCCGCCCCAATCTTCCGGAACCAATCCTTTGTCTTGCAGTTGAGCTTTGACGCGATCGACATTCGCTGTCGCCAAATCCACTTTATTAATCGCGACCATGATCGTCACGTTAGCAGCACGCGCGTGGCTTAAGGCCTCCAATGTTTGCGGCATCAATCCATCATCAGCCGCCACCACTAGAACAACAATGTCAGTAATGTTAGCACCTCGCACACGCATCGCTGTAAAAGCGGCATGTCCTGGTGTGTCAATGAAAGTGATCGGATGCCCGTTTTTTGTGATCATGTACGCACCCATGCGCTGCGTGATACCACCGACTTCACCTGAAGCAACCTTGGTCCGACGAATAGCATCGAGCAAAGAAGTCTTACCGTGATCGACATGCCCCATAAAAGTAATGATCGGAGCACGGGGCTCCATCCCTTGACTTTTTATTTCAGAAGGAGCTGGTAGTGGTGGCACAACAACGACCACTTCAGCTTTGTGCATTCCTGCTCCAGCAACACGCTTTTCCCTCTCAAAAATAAATCCATAACGCTCGCAAAGCTTCGTGGCAACTTCAGGCTCAACCGATTGATTGATGTTGGCGAAGATATTCATCTCCATCAAATCATGAATGACCTTAAAAGGTTTAATCTCCATTTGAGCTGCTAGATCTTTGATCATGATCGGCTGCTTAATATGGATCACCTTGCGCTTCTCCAAACTTTCTACCAAACTTTCTACAATAGGAGCAGATTCCTCCTCATTAGGTAAGTCCACAGATGGCTCAAGAACAGGCTCTGGCTCCGGATCTTTGTTCACACCAATGCGCGGAAGAACCTTTCGAGCTGGTCCAGTTCGTTGAACACGCGGCCCTCTCTCTTCAATTAGAGAGAGTGTAGGAAGGACTACTTTTACCTCTTCTTTTTTCAAAGTTTTTTCAGCACTTTGATCCACACTCTCCTTTTTCTTCAAAGAGGAAGCATCTTCTTTTTTTCGCCCTGTTTCTTTAGTGCGAGAGGAGGCGGTTTTCCCTTTAGCGTTTCCAGAAGAAAACGATCTACCTCCAGTCGTACCTTTTCCTTTACTGGAAGAGGGCTTGTGAGAAGAAGTCTTAGAAGATTTTGAGAATGTATTTTTAGAGGTTGTCATTTAGTTCAACTCTCAACATCGATTGCAGAAGCCTGTTTAGCTTCAGAAGGGGAGCGGAGATTCTTTGCAGTTTTTAAAATTTCTTCTGCTCTTTCGGTACTACAACCGAGTAGATCAGCGATATCACTTGGATCGACGGTAACGACGACTTCTACTGAATTCATACCACCATCAGCTAAAATTTTAGCTTCTGCTTCGGTGACTCCTAAAGCGGAGGCAAGTTGGTGCACAGCTCCAGCCATTTGCTGTTCGAAGACCTGAGCAGCCGTACGATCTTCTTGAATATCGAGATCCCAACCTGTCAGACGTGAAGTTAATCGCGCATTTTGCCCACGCTTTCCAATTGCAAGAGCAAGATCTTCTTTCTCCACGAAAAGGTGCAATACATGAGCGGCTTCATCCACCTCCACATTTTTGATGCGCGTTGGCTTCAACGCTTCTCTGATAAATTCTTTAGGATCTTCATACCAACGAATGATGTCTACTTTCTCGTTGTTGAGCTCCCGCACGATATTTTTCACACGCGCGCCTCGCACTCCAACACAAGCTCCGACAGGATCCACTTTCTCGTTAGCGCTATAAACAGCAACCTTGGTACGGAAGCCTGCCTCACGCGCAATCGCGCGAATGTCAACGGTATGATCCGCGATTTCACTCACCTCAATTTCAAAAAGACGTCGAATGAAATTAGGATGACTCCGTGAAAGAATAATTTCTGGACCGCGGCTCCCATTTTCGACAGCAACAACGTAGGCGCGCAAACGATCTCCAATATTGTATTCTTCTGTACTGACCCGTTCTTTAGACGGCATAACTGCCTCAAATTTACCAAGATCAATAATGACATCGGATCGATCAAAACGCCGTACCGTTCCATTGACAATTTCTCCAGCACGATCTTTGAACTCGTCGTAGATCATGTTTTTTTCAATCTGGCGAATCCGTTGCGTAATGGCCTGGCGAGCCGTTTGAGCGGCGATACGTCCAAAATCAGAAGGAGTTACTTCTATTTCGATATCATCACCAATGGCAACATCTTTGTTGACCAGCTTGGCACGGGCAAGACTGATTTCTTCTTGCGGATTCGTTACCGTTTCGACAACAAGAGGCCTTGCAAAAGCACGGATTTGTCCATTCTTCGCATTGATATCAATGCGAACTTCTCGAGAAATAGAGAAGCTCTTTTTGGCAGCAGCAATCAATGCCGTCGAGATGGCCTCAATGAGGGCCTCACGTTTAATACCTTTTTCGCGCTCGAGGTAATCGAGCATGGCGATAAATTCAGAGTTCATAACGTATAAATTTTTCCAGATGAATAAGAGGGCTCTCTTCTTTAGCAGAAAAAAGTCCCTCCCAAAAATATATTGGATTGATGAATATGACGCCCTATGAACAAATGGTCAATCTCGGAATAATTTTCTTTTCCCCAAGAAAATCATTGTAACGAATAGCGAGTAACGAGTAATGAGTACTGCTGATGAAACCTCACCAGCTCGCTAGCCTCCTTGCACAAAAATTCCCTCAACTCTATCCTGACGCACATTGCGAGCTGCTTTACAGCAATCCCCTCGAGCTTCTTGTCGCAACGATTCTTTCAGCACAATGCACTGATGTTCGCGTCAATCAAGTGACACCTGCACTTTTTCAACGCTGCAAAACCGTTGAGGACTACGCCTCGATTTCTCAACAGGAACTGGAAACGATCGTTCACTCCACCGGATTTTTTCGCAATAAGGCAACAGCTATTCGCAAGACCGCCGCTGCACTTTTGGAAAAACATGCTGGAAAAATCCCGCAATCTCTCGCTGAACTTTCAGCCCTTCCTGGCGTTGGAAGAAAAACAGCCAATGTTGTTTTGAGTAATGTCTTCGAGATTCATGAGGGTGTTGTTGTCGATACGCATGTCGGACGCCTCTCTCAACGCCTCGGCCTCACGCGCCATCATCAGCCCGTCAAAATCGAACAAGACCTGATGAAACTTTTCCCGCAAAAAAATTGGGGCATCTTAAGCCACTGGCTGATCTTGCATGGCCGTCGGCGTTGCTACGCGCGCAAGCCTGATTGCATCGAGTGCGAGCTGCGTTTGATTTGCCCAAGTAAAGACTTGGTCAAAAAGTAACGGGTAACGAGTATTTTTCAGATCCAAATAAAGTCAACATTTCGAAACTTGTAATCTGGCACGATATATTTTAAAAAAAATCTTCTCAGAAAATTTTGTCTCAGAACTCGTTACTCGTTACCCTTTACTCGTTACAAAAAAAGGTGTTCTTTTTTTTGGAGTGATCCCCGCCGCCTTCACCCATTCGAGCACCTTCTCCACATTAGTTTCCAAAATTGTTCCCGCTTTCTGCGTAACTTGATCTTCCAAGACGACATCAAAATCAGAAGCTCCCCACTTCAAGGCGGCAGGACCTTGAGCGCCTTGCGTTAAAAATGAAGCGCGAATCACAGGAATGTTATCAAGATAGAGTCGGCTCAAGGCAACCGCTTTTAAATATTCTTCGTTGCTGATGCGCGAGCCTCCAAGAGCCGTATTATCAGATTGGTAAGTCCAGAGTAAAAAACTGCTAAAGCCGCCGGTTTTATTTTGCAAAGCTCGGATATGTTCTAAATGTTCGATGCGATCTTCCCAGCTCTCCCCAAAACCAATCACCATCGTGGCCGTCGTGCCATAGCCGAGGCGCTGCGCAAGCTCCATTCCATCGAGGTATTCAGAAACAGAATATTTCAAAGGTGATAATTTTTGACGCCAGGCATCCGTCAGAATTTCAGCGCCTCCTCCTGGAATCCATCGCAGACCGGCCTTCTGGAGCCTCACCAAAGCTTCTTCCAAAGAAATCCGAGAACTGCGCGCAATAAAAATCACCTCCACAATGGTCGGCCCATAAATTTCAATCGCATCTCCATAGCGCGCACGCACTGATCGAAAAAGTTTTTCGTAATGATCTATTTTTAATTTGGGATGGAATCCTCCCTCCATCGCAACAAGACTTCCTCCAATCGCCAACAAGTCATCGATTTTTTTAAAAATAGCTTCATCACTGAGAACATAACCCTCGGGATCATTGGGCCGACGATAAAAAGCGCAGTAGCTGCAATTGGCCACGCAAATATTCGTATAGCTCACAATTCTCATGATGAGATAAGTTGCTTCCTCTTCGGGGCACTGCTCGCACCGCTTGGCATGGGCCTGCAGACGCAATTGTTCAGGATCGCGAGCAAGAAGATGGAGCGCTGATTCTCGTGTGAGTGGGTGTTTCATAGACGACCTAAACAAGTTGCTAACAAAAATAAAAATCCGACAATCGCATTGGTGTGAAAAAAAGCTCGATTGATGGCATCGAGTTGGAGCGTCTTAGCAGTGCGATGTTCGTAGATAAGGAGGAGCGGCACAGGAATTAAAAAAAGATAATAGCCAAGATACTGCTGGGTCATCCACCCAAAAAGAATCAACGCTCCCAACAAAAAAACATGCAACCATCTTGCCAACGTTAGAGCTTGTGGCACACCTAGCCGGACCACCATAGAATGCAGAGCTTCTTGACGATCGATCTCCACATCTTGCGTGGCATAGATGACATCAAAACCCGCAACCCAACCAAGCACACCTAGCGCCAAGACCAGAGGAGCCTGTGCAATCTTTCCAGTCACCGCAATCCAAGCCCCAACGGGAGCCAGCGCTAAAGCCATTCCCAAAAAAAATTGAGCAAAGGAAGTAAAACGTTTTGTGAAGGAGTAGAAAAAAATAATCGCTAATGCCACCGGTGAGAGCAAAAAACAAAGCGTATTGATCATGATCGTTGCACTCACAAAAAGAAGGGCACTCAGGCCGCAAGCCATGATCGCAGCTTGCTTACTCAACAACAGGTGACGTTGCGCCGTGCGAGGATTGCGTTGATCTATCTCCCAATCGACGATGCGATTAAAGGTCATCGCTGCTGTGCGCGCAAAAACCATACATCCCATAATCAATCCGAAAAGCAGCCATCCAGGCCATCCTCGAGCTGCTACAATCATGGAACCCAGTGCAAAAGGCAATGCAAAGAGCGTGTGGGAAAAACGAATAAAGGTGAGAAAATGACGGAGTGACATGATATTCGTTTTCACTTCTACCAAAAATAAATCAAATTTTTTTCCAAAATAAAAAAACACTACACCCAAACGTCATTCCAGCGAACCCTGGAATCCAGCGACTGTCGATCTTTATTTTTGTTCTCATAAAAGTTGTATAATACCATCTCCCCAAAATAAATGGACTATAAGACGCTGGAAGTTTGGTGTTGAGCAAGGCGGAAGAGTGCAGCGCTATGCGAACATAACGCCAGATCTGACAACGAAGCTCAGCGCCAAAATAACAAGTCAGATGGTCCAGATCTGACAACGAAGCTCAGCGCCAAAATAACAAGTCAGATGGTCCAGTTATTTTAGGGAGATGGTATAACGTCACAAAAGAAAGAAATGCTTTATTTTATAGAACCATCAATTCTGTATTGAAGGGCTCCTGGATTCCAGCGTCCGCTGGAATGACGCTAATGTGTGAGTGCAGATGAAATATGGATCAGAAGCGTTCTGAGTTCTGCCTTCGCGAGAATGAACTTTTTCTTCTATTGGTAGATTTTATTTTGGACAAAAGTGATTTTCTTAGATTCTTCGACGCGCTTGTTCCCATTCCAGCGCTCGTTGCGGAAGAATTTCTTGAATCAGTTTTTTCCAACGTTCCAATGTTTTTTCCATCGTGAAATTTTGAACAACCTCAGAGCCGCGTTGCACAAGCCTCGCGCGCAGCTCCTGATCTTGCTTCAAACGACGTAGCTGTTGCAAGAGTTCTTCTGGTGCCGCAGCAACGAGATAATCTTGTTCTGGAGATCCTTCACTAGCATAAGCAGAATCGCAACCTCCAATAAAAGGAACGCCAGCAAGCCACGCATTATAGAGTTTCGTGGCAGGCTTGTTGTTATAGGAGTTGTTAGAAAAATCACGAATCGCCACCACGGCATCAACCTCGGAGTAATCATGCCATTCTTCTTTGTGCTTCATCTGAAAATGAAAGCCGAGCTCGCTCTCAAGATGACGCTGCCATTCCTCTGATTTTAATTCAGGAGCAATATTATCAGGGTCGTCAAAATAGCAAATATTGGTAAATGTCTTTCCCCTATTTTCATCTCGTGGAATCAAATAGTGTTCTGGCCAGTGCGGCATGTAGAAGGCATTCGCATACTCACGAGCTTGAACGGGATTTTGCACAATATGAAAATGCGCCACAGAACGAGGCAGCCGATCCGCAGCAATATCAACTAAAAAAAACTTATCTGATCCCTGTGAATCTGGATGAATATTAAAACTGAGCATCAGGACGATCCCCTCTTCAGGAAGATAGGGAGTGTATTCGCAGTTAATTCCTTCCTTCATCAACAAAAGCCATGGTTGAAAAATCCAACTCCGTGGAATACCAAATCCTTCTTTTTCTCCACTAGGCGTTCTCTGTCGATCTGTAAAAGCACGCACCCATGCCGGCGGAGGAATAAATTCTTTAGGTGCCACGAAGGTCACTTTCATGACGTAAGAAAAATTTTACGCTTGCGCTGCTGGCGCTCCCACAAAAGAAATCCCAGCTGCTTGGCGTTTTAAAAACTCCAGCGCCAAGGCTCGATAAGCAGCTGCACCAAGACCTCGCGGATCATATTCTAAAATCGTTTTCCCAAAACTAGGGGCTTCGCTCAAGCGAATCGACCGCGGAATCACCGTGTCAAAAACAACTTCTTGAAAATGGTCACGCACATCTTTGACAACAGCTCCACTCAAGTTCGTTCGTGCGTCAAAGAGCGTCATGAGTAATCCACTCATGGCCAAGTTTGGATTAATGCCACCTTGCCGCAATTGTTCCATCACACCAACCAGCTTTCCAAGGCCTTCCAGCGCATAGTACTCACATTGTATGGGAATGAGAACTTCGTCCACTGCTGTCAACGCATTTGACATCAAAATCCCCAAGGAGGGAGGACAATCGATAAAAATAAAATCAAATTTTTGAGAAGCCTTCAATGGGGCCAATCGATTTCGGAGTTGCACTAAGTGCTCCTCTTGGCGCGCCACATCAATCTCCGCGCCTGCTAAGTCCAAATCGGCTGGGATCAAAAAAAGATTTGGGAGTCGCGTAGAGAGAACAATCTCCGCCATCGTTGCTTCGCCAATCAAGGCTCGATAAAGCCCTCCCTCTGGAACTTCGTGCGCTAAAAGCACCGTCGTGGCATTGGCCTGAGGATCGAGGTCTAGCAGTAACACCGACTTTCCTTGTTCAGCCACCGCTGCAGCCAAGTTGACACTCGTCGTCGTTTTACCGACTCCTCCTTTTTGATTAGCAATGGCAATGACTTTAGTGGGCATGCAAACAGGTTACAGGTTACAGGTCACAGGCTACAGGAAAAAATATTTCCGTATTACATCTTTAAATTAATTTCTTTTCTCAAATAAAGTTTGGCCATCGGCCCTTCGTTGCGATAACCAAGACTTTTATAAAACTCATGCGTGCCATCTTTGGCACGTCTTAATCCTGAGCAAAGATCGATGATGACAGAGCCAGATTGTTTAGAAATTTCTTCCAAAAAAAACATCAGCTTTTTGCCGATACCTTGACCGCGATAGGATGCATCAACCACGATGCCCTCAAGATGAAACCGTGTTTTATTCACTACAAAGGGCTTAGATTTGGACCATGCAATCCATCCCACAATTTTGCTTTCATCGCAATCAACAGCAACGCCATAACCATCCAGTTTCACAAAGGAGTTAAAGTAATTCTCTAGCTTTTCGGGAGTGCAGGGATAACCAAGCTGCGTCATCAAAGGCAACAACCCAGGAAGATCTTCTTGGTTTGTAAATCGAATAGTGATCATTGTCAGTTTGTTTTGAGTGTTTAAAAAAAATTAATTCTTAATAACTCGAGCACGAATATGCTCATGCCGTTTTTGGATTTCTTGAATCATATGAGTCCAGCTCGCTGATCAAAAAGTTGTGTTTCCTTTTTTAAATGAACAGTCGCTACACCCCCGACGTCATTCCTGCGGACGCAGGAACCCAGGCGACTGAGGATCTGCATTGTGATTTCGTAGATGCAATAGGTTTGTGCAAAAAAGTAATATGTTGTCCTCTACAAGGCTCAAATGTTTTTTGATTGGAAGTGACAAAAATACTTTTACGGCAACAAACATAAAGATCGACTCCTCGCGCAGGCGAGGACCCAGCGGATCACCAACCTGCGTCCGCAGTAATGACGGTATTTTTTTTAATGAAAATAACAATTGCGTTACTCCGTTAGCATTTATTCAGCTAGCCAATGAGCTGAACTCCTACCTTGAATCATCGATTTTGAAACATCCGCTTTCTTCGCGAAATAAGGCCATCTCGAAATACCATTCTCAACTTTTTTTAAGAGAGATTGAAATTTTTTCTGTGCCACTCCCGCATCAACACACAATGCTTCGACAGTCTTAATAGCTGGCCATACCTCCCCAAACATCTGGAAGACAATCTGAAATCATTCCTGGCAATCCATCAAGGAGCCCTGCTCCATTGAAAGCAGCTGTTGTTAGCGGCAATGAAAGAGGCGAGAGATTATGACCTCGCTCTATCCATTCTTCATCATAAGCAAAATAGATGGTGCCTCGATGAACAAGATGCCCAATGAGAGCGCCATCCCACCAATGAACTTGAAGATGTGATTGCATTATTTTTTATGACTTCGAGCATGCTTACGAGAACCTGATGCATGCTTGCGTTGAGGAGCGAGAAGATCTTTGAGCCTCAATTCCGGAAGAGCTTCAGGAATAAGAGCGCCTAACACATCGCTGTAGCCAAAGAACCCAAGTGCACGAGCCACATGCCTGAATTCTACTTTGCCATCACCCATTTCAATCTTCCTATAAGTTGGAATAGTAATTTTCACGAGGGAGGCAAGATAGGCTTGGGAGAAATTGCGCCTTAAACGCTCTGCACGCAATCGTTCTCCTAACTTTTTCATCGCTTCCCTCTCTCCAAAAATAGAAATCATACTTTCTATTCATAGCTAAATTATGGCTTTTTGCAAATTATAATTTGTTTTCCAAAATAATCAGCAATTCCTTTCGCCACCGCATCGGCATATTCGCGATAGAGGCTCGGGAGGCATTTACTCCCAACTTGGCGACGTCCTTTGTAATCGCCAAGCTGCACGCGCTCAAAAACCTCACGATCATTCATCACATAGGCTTCACAATAAACAACAGGGGCTTTGATGAGGCGCGTTGCCAAAAGATTTCGATTCCAGAGATAAGGATTATTAGGAGAGGCTGGTCGTGCCTTAGCTGGATTGTGATAAGTAAACGGAGGAAGTCCTGTAGCGGCTACGAAGGCCTTCGCCACATCATCCGAGACCTCGACGACTTCATGATGAGTGCGACCAAGCAGTTTCATCAACATTGTGTACCTCACATCTTCATTGACTAATTCTCCTTCGCTAAAATCACCTGAGATTAAAAAATGAAGCCGCTCTTCGTGAAAAAGTTTAGGATGCTTCGGATTACCCCACTCCTCCGCATCGTAATGCATGCAGATCACAAGATCCGGTTTAGCGACTTCATTGATCCAATTCGCACGATGATGAATTTCCGCAACGCGATAAAAAAGGGCCTCTTCCATTTTTTTGAGGCGATGCGGTGTGCAGACAACTTTTTCTTTTTTTAATTCTTGGATCGCAGCAGTCCGAAGTTGCGCTGCGCGAAGCGGTGTTGTTGGGCCTAGCTCATGCTTCGTCATATCGACCTCCGCCCCCAAGGCTCGAAGACGCTTAGCGAGATGTCGTGCCGTGATAAATGTCATCGTCCCTTCTTCCACCGATTTTGATTTTCCAATACGAAACCAGCGCTCTTCCATCTTGGCCCACTCTCCTCCCAAATGCCCAGGATCGAGAACAATCTTAATTCCTGCCAATGGCTTGCCAGGGAGCGAATCACATTCTGATTTTCTTTTCCAGTAACGCGGAACTGTTTTGCAATCAGCCTCGGAAGAAGCCAACGGCAAGTGAAGGGCTTGTTCAGCCGGAGCATCAGGATAGGGCTCAATAACGGCTTCCTCAGGCGTGATTGTGATCCAATTTTTCCAAGAACCATCAGGAACATAAACTTCTTGGAGATCTTGTTCCAGCTTGCTGGCAGTGATTGTATTGGCATAGCGCTGCAAGGAAGCCCAGTGCGGCTGTCGCGCTAATGGCGTTAGTTGTTGGGCTGAGGCTGCCAGCGGCAACACAACACCAATTAAAAAGAGGAAAAAAAAATTCATGAAAAAAAGCACCTGCAAAATCTAGCGCTAACAACCAGCCAATATTTTTTGAGAGCTTCTTTCAAGCCTCTCAAAATGGAGATCAGTGTCTCCCATTCGTGCTTGTGCATGCTCTATCGTAATGCTGCAAATATTCCCTTGCTGATCAATATCTACAAGGGTGTTTTCATCCCAATCCTGTGTCTCCACTGGCTCATGAGAAAGTAAAGTTATCAAAATGGTATCAGTGTCTTCAAAATATTTAATCTTCATATATTTTTATATGTGTTCATTGCTGTCCAAAATAAATTAAATTTATATTTCAAAATAAAAAAACGCTACACCCAACCGTCATTCCAGCGGACACTGGTACGTCATTCCTGCGAAGGCAGGAACCAGACGGCCGTGGATCTTTATTTTTGTTTTCGTAAAAGTGGTATGATGCTACAAAAGGAGAAAATGCTTTCTTTAAAAAAGAAGTGAGACTTTATTTTAGGGGATCATCAATTCTGTACCGACAGTCGCTGAATTCCAGCGTCCGCTGGAATGACGGTAATGTATAAATGTAGACAGAATGTGGTTAGCGAGGCACTTCCTTCTGTTGGTAGATTTTATTTTGGACAAGAGTGATCTGTGTTATTTGTTTAACTTTAACTGACACTATACCATTTTTACGGATGAGTTGGATTATTTTTTTCTGTAGCCTGTAGCCTGTAGCCTGTAGCCTCTCTCTAATGATCAACATTCTTTTTTTAGGTGACATCGTCGGAGAACCAGGACGACTTGCTGCAATTCGCACAACAGAGCTTTATCTCGAACGAGGAGATGCCGATTTTGTCATTGCGAATGGTGAAAATAGCGCAGCAGGACGCGGCATTACTCCGAAACTCGCTATCGAGCTCATGCGTCATGGCGTTGCCGTCATCACCACAGGCGATCATATTTGGGATCAGCGAGAAATTGTTCCTTTTCTCGCCACAGAACCACGCCTCCTGCGACCGATCAATTATCCCCCAGGCACTCCTGGCGCTGGAAGTGTTGTCTTAGAAACAGCCAAGGGACTTGTTGCCGTCATGAATGTCCAAGGAAGAACGTTCATGAACAATGCTCTTGAAAACCCCTTTTTAGCGGCTGCCGCAGAAGTAGAAGAACTCCGAAAAAAAACGCCCATCATTTTTGTCGACATGCATGCAGAAACGACGAGTGAAAAAATTGCGATGGGTTACTACTTGGATGGCAAGGTTTCTTGCGTCGTCGGAACTCACACTCACGTTCCCACAGCTGATGAAAAAATCTTACCTGAAGGAACCGCATTTCTCTGCGATGCCGGAATGTGCGGCCCCGAACATTCTTCTTTAGGACGAGCCGTAGAGCCTGTCATTGAGAGGTTCCTCACGTCACGCCCTCAAAAATTCCCCATCGCAGAAGGATCGACTATTGCTTGCGGAGTCTTGGTGAGCATTGATATTGATACCGGCAAAGCCATTTCGATTCGACGCATTACGGAAAGATACGCTTGATATTCACAATGATGAAAGATGATGAAAGATGATGAAAGAAATTCACAGGGATAGAAGCGATGGAAGGGATGAAGGCAAAAAAGATTGCCCTCTAAATTCGCTGAAATTTAAAAATCTTTTTTGTGTTAGTTTGCGCATTTCGAGGTTTATAAATTTCTTTATCCCTTCCATCGCTTCTATCCCTGTGAATTTCTTCCTTCTCTCACGTTCATGAAACTTCAACACAGACTCGAAGAAGGCCTCCGCCTGCTAAGCCGCTCCAAGCGTTCTTTCCACACGCTTTGGCGGCGTGTAACACGGAAGCCGCGCACGGTCACAGAAGCACCAAATTTATTACCAACGCTCATCAAAGTTTTAGCTGCGTTCACTCGTACTGATGGAGAAATGCTGGAAGAAGAGATTGATTCGATCCTCGGCTTTCTGCGCTATGATTACCCCGAGGCCGTCTACTCCGGATTGCGCCAGCTCTTTCGCCACGCTTTGGAAGAAAAGCAGGATCTTTCAGCCATGGCAGCCAAGCTTGCTGTTGATTTGAACAATGATCGAAAAATTCTTTTAGGGGTCCAATTGTATGACCTCATTGCCCACTCCGGCATGAAAGCAGAGCAGTTGACCATCTATCATGATTTTTTCTCCAAGTTGGGCATGTCAGAACAAGCCATTGAGATTGTCCGTCAACTCAATGCAAATGAAGAATCATCGACTCCACCATCTCTTGATGCCTCATCTCAGCTTGAAATTCTGAGCTTCGGCGATGCTCAGCATTGCGACGTAGCTCTTCGCAACTTTCCGCAAAACGAATTTCTCCTCGCTTATCGCTATCATGATTTCATTATTTTAAAAAATAAGAGCCTCCGTTCGCTCATGGTGCAAGGACGTCTCCTTAAGCCTCAGGAGTTTTGCCGCATTTATCCAGGGCAACGCATTCTTGCGGAAGAGCAGGTCATCACGAGTCAAGATCTCTCCTTCTATTTCAATGCCAAAAAAAATGTTACGTTGCCTCATATCTTTGTCGCGATTGATAAAAATGAAGTACGACTGAATAAAACACGTAGTCGTGACAGCAGCCTAGAAGTCGCTTTTGGACTCAAGGTTACCGTTAAAGTATTACAAGATCTGCAAGCGACCATCAATGGCATCCGCCTTAACAAAGGGACAGCACTACAAGCTCAGCTCGATGACCGCATTCTTTTTAGCAATGGAGGAGAATTAAATCTCAACGATCTTCGCAGGCGCGTTCGCTCTTTGGGAGGACGCTTTCCATTGAAGGCTTCAAAGTCAGAATATCTTGTTTCTAACAATCCGGGACTCTTGGAAGAAAATGATATTTTGCTTTCTCATGGAAGCGGGGGCGAAGTGTTACTCAAGATCACCTGCAATTACGAAGAGCGCACTGGCACTGTAGAAGTACTGCAAGCCGATCGCCCTATCATTGTCCACGACCTTCCCGTGCGCAACAGTGCTCCTTTAGTTAATGGTGATACCATCGGAATCAATCCTGAACAGCTTCTTCGTTGTAATTTTGTCGATAGGATCATCGAAGAAGAACGCAATATCATTCACAACCTCGACATGCGCGATGTCATCTGTCGTTTCCCAAATGGCGACATCGCTCTCGATAACCTGACTTTTTCCGTGGAGCGAGGAGAGATGATTTGCGTCATGGGTGCGAGCGGTTGCGGCAAAAGCACTTTATTGCGGACGCTCTCGGGAGAATTTAAACCGGTTCAAGGAGAAGTCCTCCTCAACAATCACTCCCTCTATGCCAATTACGAAGCCCTTCGCCAATACACCGCTTACATTCCTCAATACGAAGCCTTCGATGAACAGCTCACGATCGAAGAAAATATTTTTTTCGCGGCAGCCCTCCGAGCCCCTCACCTTTCCCGTCAAGAGCGGCTCCGGCGAATCGACAGCAAATTAGCGGAGCTTGGCCTGAACGAGCGCCGCAAGAATGTTGTGGGAGCGACCCATCAAAAAGTATTGAGCGGCGGCGAACGGAAACGGCTGAACATCGGTCTCGATATGATTGGAACAGCTGACGTCTATCTTTTTGATGAACCGACGTCAGGCCTTTCTTCCAAGGACTCGGAGCATGTCATCGACATTATCCGTGGCATTGCTCATAACAAAATTGTCTTGGTGACCATCCATCAACCAACGTCCAAAATTTTTCAGATGTTTCAAAAAGCATTACTCCTCGATCGCGGAGGAAAATGTGTGTTTTTTGGAACACCCTCTGAAATGCTTGCCTACTTTGCGGAGGCCGAGCATGAACAACTCTTCGGCACGGAACTGGGCGGTTGCCAAGCGTGCGGCGCCACGCGCCCTGAATTTGTTTTTGATGTTTTAGAAACACCCTTGCGCGATCTCAGCGGCGATCTCATTTATCAAGAAAATAATCGTGGCCAGTTAGTTCCTGCTCGCCGATTTTCTCCCGATTATTGGCGCGACAAATTTGAAACCCATCGCCTCATCAAGGATGTCCAACAGTCCGTAGGAGCCCGCAGCACTTTAACTCCTACGATGGAAGCCCCACAACCACCGCTTCCCATCATCCAACAAGATTACCGATGGCGCGAAGAGGTCTCTCAATTTTTAGTCTTGCTCCAACGTTCTTTCATTAGCAAATTACGCAATCGCGCTAACCTGCTAACAACATTGGTAGAGGCCCCTCTCCTCGCTTTCCTCATTGGGATTGTCCTCCATTACTCAGAAAGCAGCACGTATGATTTTGCCTCTGCTTTTCATATTCCGACTTATCTTTTCTTATCGCTCGTAGTAGCAATGTTTTTAGGACTGACTAATAGCGTTGATGACATTATCCGAGATCGACCAGTGCTCCTACGCGAACGCAATCTCAATGTTCGCCTCGCTTACTACCTGTTGGCAAAAGCCATCACCTTGGGGCTCTTTGCCATCGCTCAATGCATTTTATTCACCTGGATTGGAAATCGCGTTTTAAGTATCCGCGGCTTTTTCACGATTGAGTTTCTCTCTCTGTTTCTAACAGCCTTTAGCGGCATCTCTTTGGGACTTTTGATTTCAGCTCTCGTCGCAGAAGGAAAAACAGCCGTTAACATTATTCCTGTCGTTTTGATTCCACAGATTATTTTGGGAGGAGCCCTCATCAAGTATGAAGAGATGAATCGCAACCTTGATTTCATCTACTCGATTCAACAATGGTTTCACCATCATCCCGACTCTGCTATTGAACCACGAAGTGATTTGCAAGTTCCACTCATCTGTGAATTCATGCCGATGCGCTGGTCTTATGAAGCCTTGGTCTACGCTCAAGCAAAACTGAATCCCTTGAGCATCCGCCAAGCCAGAATTCAAGGGCAGATCAATCAAATTGCTGCCATCAAAAATCCTTCAGAACGAGAGTTGAATCGCCTTGATGATTTAAAAGAAGCACTTGCCATTTTAAGCGGCTTGGAAGCGCCAACGACAGATGATCTTGAACATCGTCTTGCACTCATTGATCGCGTTATTAACGGAGCCACTCTCGACCGCGCCTCCATTGTAAGCCCTGTTGGCGGCAGCGTCACAGCAGAACAACTCTACACCAATCAAAAAATCATCGACCTGGTTTCTAAAGCAGAAATGGAGCAAGCCGATTATCGCGACATGCGTCACCCCAATGTTTTCTTTGGTCCCGTTAAATATTATTGGGGCATCACGTTTAACATTCTTACGTTTAATATTGGGGTCTTACTGCTTTCCACGGGCGGCATTTTTTGGATACTTTATCTCATCTTGCGTCGACAAATTAAAATTAGGCAGGATTAGCCTACTTGCTAGAAGATGAAAGAATCACTCGAAGATCATTGGCATGACATTCTTTCCAAGGCGGCAAGAGGCTTGCAGCTTGATGCTGCAACGCTAACTCAAAAAAGCCATGGGAATGAAAAAAAAACGAGAGAACTTTTTGAAGGAATGTGCCATCCAGCAACACTTGCCACCGTGGCTCCAGCACTTCATCTCGATGGCAATGCTCTTCTTGCCATTGCTGCTGATCATTATCATCCCGGTCCGATCATCATGCCTCGCAATTTCAAACGGTTCACGTCATCCTACCACGGCATGCAGGTCAACTCCTACCTTCTCTGGAGCGAGGAAAATAAAAAAGCGGTTGCTTTTGATACTGGCGCAGACATGACTCCTTTGTTAAAAACATTGGAGCAACATCAACTCAAGTTGGACCTGATCTTACTCACACACGGTCACAGCGATCATGTTTGCCAATTAGAAAATTTGATCGCAACAACAGGAGCTCCAGCCTGGATCAATGAAGCCGATCTGATCTCGCACGCGCAACCTTTCTCCTTTCCTCGCGCTAGACCCCTTTTAAAACTCGCTGATGCTAGTAAAGTGCCAGGAGACTCCGGCGCGCAGACCCGCAGTGTACAAAACGTACTCGAGGACGCGAGCACCGGAGCGACACAGCAATTTGCAGCAGCAGTAGAGTTTGGAAAGAGGTCTAACTGGACACTCGATAACACCATCACCATCGAAGCGCGCCCCACACCCGGCCATTCTCCTGGCGGGACAACGTATGTCGTTCGTGGCATGTCATCGGAGATTGCTGTTGTCGGCGATGCTCTTTTTGCTGGCTCCGTCGGAGGCATCCCTCCCAGCAGCTATGAAGCGGCTTTAAAAGCAATTCGAAAAAATATCTTATCTCTTCCTGATGATACCATTTTAAGCCCTGGCCATGGACCGCTGACAACCGTTGGCGATGAGAAGGCTCGTAATCCTTTCTTCGCTCGCGCTAAGTAAAAATGTAGAAGCTTGACTTTTCCACTCTTCTCTTTGATGATCTGATCCCCAATAAATAAGAAATTGTCTTTAAATTCGCAGCCTTAGTAGAATTTTAAGATAATTTCCAGGAAGCAGGTGAAAATTATATGCCAGAAGTCCTAGTCCGTAAAGGCGAACCGATTGATAGAGCACTCAAGCGTCTCAAGAGCAAACTCGATACCGAGGGAGTTCTTGACGAAGTGAGGCGTCTTCGCGCGTTCGAAACTCCAACGCAAAAAACGAAACGCAAAGCTAAGGCGAGTGCTAAACGCGCTAAAGCTAAGCAACGTTATAACGCTCACTAACATTCGTGAAGTCTCCTGTTTTTTCTAAAAGCAAGGCTTCCATTATTATTGTTGGCTGTGGCTTTCTTGGTAAAGCCACAGCTCAACTTTTTTCGGAGCAAGGTTATCGCGTGACTAGCATTGTCAGCTCCGAAGCCTCTCGAGAAGAGCTTCTCAAAGGCCACCCTTCTTTTGACATCGTTGCTTGTGATATCACGAACAAAGCAGACGTTAAAAAAAATTCACCCCAACTCCAAGCGGCTACCTTAATGGTTTATGCCGTGAGCTCTGGAAAAGGAAACGCCGAGGCCTATGCCGCCGTTTATCGTGATGGATTAAAAAATATCCTCGCTGCTTGGCAACCAGCTCATCTTATCTTTGTCAGTAGCACTTCTGTCTACGCGCAGACAAATGGAGAAATTGTCACTGAATCTTCTGAGACAAAACCTGACCGCGCCACTAGTCAAGTCCTCCTTGAAGCCGAAGCGATCGCTCTTGCTGCAGGCGGCAGAGTTACCCGCTTCGCTGGAATTTATGGACCTGGGAGATCGGTCCTTTTAAAAAAATTTCTCGCCAACGAAGCTCGACTAGAAGAAGGCGGCCATCGTTGGATCAACCAGATCCATCGCGACGACGGAGCTCAAGCACTCTATCATCTCGGAACTGCTGCAGCGCCTGCTGGCATTTACAACGTCACCGATGACACGCCTGCAACGCAGCGAGAAGTCTATCAATGGATGTCAGATTATTTACAACAACCATTGCCTCCGAGCGGTCCTGCAGATTTAAATCGCAAACGAGGATGGACCTCTAAGCGTGTTTCTAATAAAAAACTTCGTGCCACAGGATGGTCACCGCAATTTCCGAGCTACCGGGAAGCACTGCCGGAATTTTTGAAAAACAAATAACCACAAAAGAACACAAAGAGCACACAAAAAAAGAAAACTTAATTCTTTGCGTTCCTTGTGTTCTTTTGTGGCTATTCTTCTTTTTTCCGTGTTCTTTTTCGGCTACTTTTTCTCAATCTCATGAAACAGACACTCTTAATCGTCGACGATGAAAAAAATACTCGTGATGGCTTAAAAGAAGCCATGAGTGATCATTTCGAGATCTACACCGCAGCCAATATCAAAGGAGCGCTCGCTGCACTGGACGGTGATCCAGCTGATGCCGTGATCACTGACCTCAAGTTGGCAGGAGAGAGCGGCATGGAGCTTTTAGAAAAAGTCCTCTCTCGTCCGAATCCTCCACCTTGCATCATGATGACCGCATACGGTTCCGTTGATACGGCTGTTGAAGCGATGAGGCGAGGAGCTTACGATTTTGTCACCAAGCCTGTAAATATTGAACGCCTCGAAATGCTCGTACGAAGAGCCTTGCGCGAACAGGCGACCGAAAAAGAAAATATTGAGTTGAAACAAGAAATCAACCAAAGCCATGGTCTAGAGCAAATGATCGGACACTCTTCTCCGATGATAGCTGTCTTTGATACGATTCGTCAGGTAGCTCCCTCCAAAGCAACGGTCCTCATTGAAGGTGAAAGCGGCACTGGAAAAGAAGTTGCTGCTCGCGCCATTCACGCACTCAGCACTCGCTCGAAGGAACGTTTTGTCGCCGTTCATTGCGCAGCTCTTTCTCCACAGCTTCTCGAGAGTGAGCTTTTCGGCCATGAAAAAGGAGCCTTCACGGGTGCCACTGAACGCCGTATTGGCCGCTTTGAACAAGCTAGTGGCGGTACTTTGTTTTTAGATGAAATCGGCGAGATCGATCCAAGTGTTCAGGTCAAAATTTTGCGCGTTCTGGGTGAGCGGACTTTTGAACGTGTTGGAGGCAATCAAACATTAAGTACTGATGTTCGCCTCATCGCAGCAACGAATCGCAATCTTGAAGAAATGGTTACGGAGGGAACTTTTCGTGATGATCTTTTTTTTCGATTGAAGGTCGTTCCAATCTTGATGCCACCTCTGCGAGAGCGAAAAGAAGATATCCCTCTCCTCGTTGAATCTTTTTTAGTTGAGATCGCCAAAGAACATCAAAAACCGTATCGTTCTTTTTCTTCCGAAGCCATCAACCTGCTCCTCAAATATTCTTGGCCGGGAAATGTGCGCGAACTGCGCACAGCCGTAGAACATGCCATCGTTTTAAGCCGCAACAAAGAATTACACGTTCTCGATCTACCTCTCGCTGTGCGCAAAGAAATAACAACATCATCCTTCACACCCAAAGCATCCTCCGATCTCAACTTAGAGCAAGTTGCCAGCACGATGATCGAGCGAGCACTAGAAGAATGTCACGGCAACCGCTCTCAAGCTGCGGAGAAGCTAGGTATCAGCCGGCGAACACTCCATCGCAAACTTTCTGCAGAGAAAAGCAATAAATCACAAATAAAAAACCGCACTTCTCTTTGATCTTTACCCTGCAGCCTGTAGCCTGTAGCCTGTAGCCTTTTATGTCTATCTGCCCTGACCACTGGATTCGAAAAATGTCATTAGAACATGGCATGATAGAACCTTTCACTGACGAACAAGTCCGTTCCAACAAACAAGGTTCTCTTATTAGCTACGGCGTTTCAAGTTATGGTTATGACTTAAGAGTTGCCGATGAATTCAAAGTTTTCACCAATGTTTTTAATACCGTAGTCGATCCTAAACAATTTGATGAGCGTTCCTTCGTTGATATGAAAACTGATGTTTGCATCGTTCCTCCAAACTCGTTTGCACTTGCTCGCAGCATTGAATATTTTCGCATCCCTCGCAATGTGCTCACCATCTGCGTTGGCAAATCGACCTATGCACGTTGTGGCATCATCGTCAACGTCACACCGTTTGAGCCTGAGTGGGAGGGGCATGTCACCCTGGAAATTTCTAATACCACACCGCTCCCAGCAAAAATTTATGCTAACGAAGGGCTCGCTCAAGTCATCTTTTTTGAATCACAAGAAATGTGCGAAACAAGCTACGCTGACCGCGCCGGGAAATACATGAAGCAACGCGGCATCACCGTTCCAAGAGCTTGAAAAAACCTCCTTCTGCAGGATCCTTGGTGAAAAAAGCAAGTAAAAATCTAGGAATCCAAAAGATTTTTTTAAAAAAAGATAAAAAGTTTATTGACATCGTAGATAACTTTTGGGATCTCAATAGTACTTCACTTCGAAGATTAACACTACCAAACAAACAAATTAACTAACCTTTATGAATAAAGCAGAACTCGTAGTAACCGTACAAAAACTCCTTGGAAAAGATGTCAGCAAAGCAGCTGCTGAAAAATCAGTAAATGCTGTTATCGACGGCATCAAGACTGGCATCAAGAAAAAGAAGAATGTCCAACTCATCGGTTTTGGAACTTTCAAGATTGCTAACCGTAAGGCACGTCTTGGTATCAATCCAAAAACTGGTGAACAAATTAAGATCAAAGCATCCAAGACAGTTCGTTTTGTTTGCGGCAAAGCTTTGAAAACCTCTCTCTAAAATCTTTTAAATGTCATCAAGGAGAAAAGAAGTTAAGGTAACTGACTCTTCTTTTCTCTTTTTTGGTTTTTGCAGTTTTCTACAACGGTAGCAAACAAGGACATTCCACACCTTTTTTCACCAGCTCTTTTCTTAGCCTCTCTGTGGGGGAACATTAAATATACTTGTTAAAATTATTAAACCTCGTACTAATCATGCGCACAAGACCGATTAACTTTCTCCTTACCCCCCTGTTCGTTTTTATTATCCTGGCCAGCTCTTTTGCTGGAGAGAAAGAAAAAGCGGTCTCGACCACGCCTGAATGCCGCTTCCGCTCTAACGAATGGCAGGTTGACACTTCTGTTACTAGCATGATTTGTGCTCATGGTGCAGGTCTTGGTGGCAACCTGGGAGTTGCTTATTTCTGGTCAAAATATTTTGGTTTAGGCCTTGACGATTCTATCGTAGGACATAAACGATGGAATACCGTTGGAGCCATCGGGGTTGACTCTCTACAAGCCGATTTTTTCCTGCGTTACCCGATCTCCTCGTGGAACCTGGCTCCCTACTTAATGCTTGGCGGCGGTGCAATCTGGGGTTCCAATTCACAAGGAGTTGGTCATCTTGGAGGGGGAGTAGAGTATCGTCTCACTCCTAATGTCGGCTTTTTTATGGATTGCCGTTGGCTCTACGGCACGAGCGATTTTTGCGACTCCACGAAAGGAGACGTGATTAGCATGACGCTAACACGTATCGGAATGCGTTTTGCTTTTTAATTTTCCCGTGAAAAAACCCATCACTGTTTCCATCACTGGAGCCGCTGGTCAAATCGGCTACTCCATTCTCCCACGCATTGCTTCTGGCGCACTCTTTGGGCCTGATCAACCGGTAGCACTTCGCCTCATCGAAATTGAAGCAGGCATGAAGCCCCTTGAAGGCGTCGTGATGGAGCTGCAAGATGCGGCCCTCCCTTTGCTTGAATCGATTGAAACCACTTCCGATTTAAACCATGGTTTTGCTGGAGCAAACTGGGCTCTTCTCATTGGAAGTGTGCCGCGCAAGGCAGGAATGGAGCGCAAAGATCTTCTGGGGATCAATGGAAAAATTTTCGTAGGTCAAGGTGCCGCCATTGCCAAGAACGCCGCTGCCGATATTCGCGTTCTTGTTGTTGGCAATCCAGCTAACACCAATTGCCTCATTGCGATGAACAACGCTCCCGGCGTTCCTGCAGATCGTTGGCACGCCATGACACGCCTCGATGAAGATCGCGCACGGAGTTTGATCGGACAAAAGGCAGGCCACCACGCGCGGGATGTTAAAAAAATGACCATCTGGGGAAATCACTCGAGCACGCTCTATCCTGACTTTGAACATGCCACGATCAATGGCCATGAAGCAACCGAGACAATCCAAGATCGCACATGGTTCGAGACTGATTTTATTCAGCAAGTCCAACAGCGAGGGGTAGCCATCATTGCCGCTCGCGGTCTCTCTTCCGCTCTTTCAGCTGCTAATGCCGCCATTGAGACGGTTCGCTCGATCTGCGAGCTTACCCCTGCAGACAACTGGCATAGCGTGGGAATCTGCTCAGATGGAAGCTATGGTGTTGATCTTGGTCTCGTCTCCTCGTTTCCAACTCGCTCTGATACAAAAGAGCTCTCAATCATTGAGGGACTGACTACTTCTCCTTTCGCTCAAGCCAAGATCGATCTCACGATTCAAGAACTGCGCGAAGAAAAAGCCATGGTTGCTGATTTGCTTCGACCTTAGTACGATTGAAGGTTCCCAACTATTAAGTTATGGCCGCCTCTATCTCATCTCGATCGCTAAAAATAAACGAGTTTCAGGAATTTTCTGAGAGCACAACAGTGAGACATGGAGCCATCGTCGGGGAAAAAAAAATAGGAAGTGGTCTCAAAGCTGTCTCTTTCTTAAGTTTTCAACGTGCTTTTGGAGGCACCTATGAAATTGTCAATGACTTTCAAAAAGCACTTTCCGAAAAATATGGTGAAGAGATTGCAAATTTTGTTTTTTCTAGTGACACCCAAAAAGAGGCCTTATCGAAGGGACTGAATAAAGAAACGATCACTGCTGTTTTGAAGAAGGCGGAAGCAGTTAATAACTCCCCCTTCAAAGATGACTTTTTTTATTTTGTTTTTTCTAGTGACACCCAAGAAGAGGCCTTATCGAAGGGACTGAATAAAGAAACGATCACTGCTGTTTTGAAGAAGGCGGAAGCAGTTAATAACTCCCCCTTCAAAGATGACTTTTTTTTAAAAGCACTTTCCGAAAAAAGGCGGAAGCAGTTAATAACTCCCCCTTCAAAGATGACTTTTTTTCCTATCGAACGGCAATTAAGAATAAACAAGCAGCCATCAAAAAACTCTCAAAAGTCTCTCTCGTCAAGCATAAAAACGCCTATCGTGAGATTGAAGAGGCTTGGGAAGATTGCTCTGAAATCTTTACCCTATGGTGCTCTAATCGATCGAAGGAAACTCACCTATCTTTAAAAACCTATTTTAAGGACCAGCTATCGGCTGTTAATCAACTCGCAAATATTATTCTTACCTCCCCCCAAGAAGCTTTTCAAAAAGACCTTGGCCTATCTGCAGAAGAAGGTCGAAAATCTATTTCATCACAGCGGACTAATTTAGGAACGAACACCTCTGGGGAATTGCTGAAAGCTTCTTTTGTGCAGCATTCATCGATTAAGGAAATAGATAATAATGTTAATGAAATACTGGAGGTAGTGAAAGAATCCATCATCCCTATCAGTTCGCTCGTGCCAGCACATCCACCCAGCGTTACAGCGGAAAATGCTGCGCTAATTAACTCTATTTCTAGAAGCTCTATCGCGCATGACGAAGGTGCTAATTGGCGTGATATCGATGATTCTCCTGAGATTAAAAAACTGCTTGAAAATCATCCTCAACTCAAACAATTCTTAGAAAATCTCAGCGCCATTCCGGAAACTTTAAAAGAAAATACAGATCGTCTCAGCGAACAACTTCGACCTTTTATTACTCCTTTGACAACGACGCCCCCAGAAAGTTTTTTTTATCTTGCTGATGATGCCTCACTGCCTGTTTTACTTCACTCTCCTTCTGATACAACCTCACTATCACCAACACAAGAACAGGCAAAGGGTGCTGCTCAACGTTTCTTTTCTGGTTTAAAAGAATTTTATGGAGCAGAACTGATTGACACTATTCTTTCCGTAGAACAACAAGAGCAATCTCTCACCGTTAAAAAAACTCATGAGGTTTTAAATAAAATTAATGAGGCGCTTCAACAAACAAGTGTGTTTTTAAAGGACAATCCTATTATCATTACCCCAGAATATCTCGCTGCACTTGCCACCAATCTGGAAGCAGCTACAGCTGTAAAAGTAAGCCATCAGCAACTAGGAGAAGAGGCACATTCTGTGGTTCGCAACCTGAGGGAAATGGGTATCTGCGGCATGATTTTATCTGGAACTAAAATAGGCCTTGCTGTTGCTGGTGTCTCCACAGCAACACCAGCTTTCATTGTGTTTGCTCTTTTTGCTGCAGCACTTGATGGATATATCATAGGACGCTTAGTCACTCGAGAAGAAGGATTATCTCCAGATCTGCAACATGAGGCTGGCACAGTCAGTGCAGTTTCTACAACAGGAAGCGCTACGGGAGTTATATTAAATACATTACTTCAACCTGTTATTGCTGCTTATGTTCCTGAAGTACTCTCTAGTACTGTACTAGAGTATAGTGGTAGCGCTGTCGCACTTGCTCTAAAAAATGCTGCTAGCGGCGGAGTGAGCACAGCCGAGGAGTATTCTCCTCTAGATCACATGTATCACAATGGAAATGACGATGTCTTTGTGGAAACTAGACTCATTCGTTTTTTTGCTCTCGAACGACAAGTAAAAATGCTTTGGATGGCTATTTATAGCGTCGTTGGACTGATGCCAACCTCGCAATCGGCAGCTCCCTCTTCATCGGATCACATCGCTTAGTGATCATGCTACGCCATCTTCTTAATCAAAGAAGTCGTCGATCGTCCTTCCACCAAGGGTAAAATCTTAATCTCCGCCCCACAAGCGCTTAGGGACTCACGCTCGCTGGCATCTAGTGTATCGATCGTGTAGTCGCCGCCTTTGGCATAGATTGCTGGCTTTAATTTCTGAATGACTTCGGTCACCCGCAGTTCGTCAAAGATCGTCACATGATCAACACAACGCAAGGCGGCCAAAACCTCCGCACGATCCTGCTCTGAGTTCAGCGGCCGCGTGGGACCTTTGAGCTCCTGGACAGAACGATCACTGTTCACTGCGACTATCAAGGCATCTCCTAAGGCGCGTGCTTGCTCGAGATAGCGAACATGCCCCGTATGCAAGAGGTCAAAGCAACCATTGGTTAAAACAAGACGGCGCCCCTCTTGACGATAGCGCTCACCGAGAGAGGCGAGCTGGTCTTGGAGAATGAAACGTTCCATCGCTCTATAAAAACAGAGATGTTCCAAAAGCAAAAGAGCTTTCTTACATTCACTCTAGCCGGACGTTAACCAGAATATTTCACCGTGATTGCAACTCGCTCGCTCCCGCGGAGCTCGCCCCTTCGGGGCTGCCTTCGGCATTTGATCCGGCGGCTGCCACGCCGCACGTATTTGCTGCAGCTTGCGAGAGCTTGATGTATACTGCGTCAATCTAGGACTTGTTATCAATTAAAATTCCATCAATAAAAAATAATGCTACTAATTTTACTTCAGCAGCGCTTACACACTAACTGTCATTCCCGCGTACGCGAGAACCTAGGAGACTATCAATTTTAATTTTGGTTGTAGCGTTAAAAAATTTAAAAAGACCGACGAGGAAAAAAATCACTTTCCGAAAACAACATTAAAGATCAATAGCCTGCTGGGTCCTCGCGTGCGCGAGGATGACAGTGTGGGTGTAGCGGCGCAGCCTCTGAAAATTCAACGTTATATTTTTCTGTGACCAAATGAGGAACCTTTAATTGATAACAGGCCTTAATTGAGACAGACCCTGATTTTTTATTACTATTCCTCAAACGCCCGCTACTGAACTCCTCAAACGCCCGCTGCCTCTCTTATGAAAAGCGTATTTTTGTATTAAAAATTTCTAGCAACTAGCACCGCGATAGCCAAGGGCGCAGACGCTTCGCTCATCGCTGTGGAAAAAATTTTCAAGGTGGTCTTGTTTTTTATAACGGCAATAGTACCTTTCGCTTGTCAGACAAACGTTTCTTAGCTGTACCGCTGAAAAAACTTTGGGAGGAATGAGCCCAAAGCAAAAGAGCTTTCTGAAATTTACCATTCCAGAAAGCTCTCGCAAAATTCACCGCGTCATCGACGCTCTGATTTTTTAATTTTGTGCTTCTGGAGCAGGAGTGTCGCCGTTATCAGGAGCAGGAGGATTGCAAGGAATTTTTGTAACGACTGCCGTATCTGAGAGGGTGAACATCATTGAATCTGATGCAGCTCCAATAGGGTACTCAGCGGCCCAAGATTCACGATCATCTTTTTTAGTTTCATCTAACAAAGCAACATGCTTTGGCATACCAGCAGGAAAATTCAAAGAAGTATCGTTCTCATTTGAAAAAACCATTCCCCAACGTTGCACAAAATTATTGCATTCTGCATCAGAGGCAGCGTAATGAGTCGTTGTTGTATACATTTGACCATTGTGCATATGGACTATTGAGTCCGTTGAATCATAGCCATAAATGTGGGCAACAAGCTCATTAACCTGCTGCCAGAGTGTTTCAATAGTGCCACTAGGTGTATCTATTATAAAGATGGGCATATGCCAAGAATTATGAGCATTAATATCTCCCACAGTCAATCCTGCCGCATTTGGATAGCGATTTTGAATCTCTGTCGCCTTGTCGAGATAGGAAGGATCTAGCTTTCCTGCAATCTTGTCATTGATGTAATCACAGAGCTCTTGAAGAGTTGGATTTTTTGCAAGCTCTGCGGCGGCGGCATTAGCATCTCTCCAGGAATTGAATTCTTGTTGAATGCGTTGTGAATAGACGGCGTCAATAATATCATTTTCATGACCTGAGATTACGGAATAAGAATAATTACCGCTCGTGCCTGTACGATAAATGGCAGCTTTAGAATTATTCTGCCAACTCCAATTGTTACTAGCATTCATGAAAGAACTGTCATAGTAACTCGATTCAATCCAAGGACGATCGCTGGAAGATTTGTCATTCAAAAAATCTTTGTATTCCGGAGCAAGGACAGGAGTATCGCTAGTTCCAATCGAATATTTATTTTTTGTGCCAAGATGAACTCCTTGAGCTGTGACTGGCGGGGCCTGCTGTGCTAAGAGAGCACTCGAAAAAAGAGCAATACTCAAGAACAAGAGATGAATAATTTGATTTATTTTTTTCATAGTTAGTTTTGATGATTTATTGGGCGAACAACGAAGGTCACAAGATAGACAATCTTCTTGCTTGCTGTCATGTAAAATCTTTTTTGGTGTTCTTTGGTTTTTTTTTGAGTACCTTTTGAATTTCCTCTCTTTTTCTGTGGCAACATCTTTCTTTCAACATTGCTGGCAGCATCTCTCTTCAAAAGTACCGTTAGGTTTTAAACCTTGCTGCGATCATTCTCACTCCCATGCTGATCACGATGAGAAAGAAGATTGGCCTTTGCTTTTTGCTCTTGCAGGCTCCTGCTTGGTTTTTGGAGTACTAGGATTAGTTTCTGATTGTTATTTTCATTCTCCTTCCCTTTCACTTGTCTGCTACATCATCGCCTACCTCTCCGGAGGCTGGGATGCGGCCATTGACACTTGGGGACTTCTCAAAAAAAGAGAACTCGATATTCATTTCTTGATGCTTGCTGTCGCTGCTGGCTCAGCCTCGATCGGCTCGTGGCGCGAAGGGGCACTGCTTTTATTCCTCTTCTCAGCCTCGGGTGCCATGGAACATTTTGCCATGGGGCGCACCAAAAAAGCGATCGATGCCTTATTTCGTGGAGCTCCGAAGACCGCACGCGTCTTGCGAGATGGAAAAGAAGAGCAACTTCCCATCGAAGCACTGCTGCCCGGAATGATCGTGCTGGTGACAACTGGCGAACAGATTCCCGCTGACTTAGAAATTGTCAAAGGAGAGAGCGCTTGCGATGAATCGAATCTCACGGGAGAAGCCATGCCCGTCAAAAAAATGCCAGGCGACACCGCTTTGTCAGGCACGATTAATTTGTGGGGCGTGATCGAAGGCCGTGTCTTGCGTCCTGCCAGCGAAAGTTCGTTGCAAAAAATTATCCGCCTCATTCAAGAGGCACAAAAATTAAAAGCTCCCTCGCAGCGTTTCACCGATCGCTTTGGCACCAGCTACACGCTCCTGATCTTGACGCTCTGCACGATCATGTTTTTTGTTTGGTGGCTCATTTTGAAATACCCACCTTTTATTTCTAATGGAACGGTTACGAGCGCTTTTTATCGGACGATGACGCTCCTTGTTGTTGCCTCTCCCTGCGCCTTGGTCATCTCTGTTCCATCAGCCATCCTCTCCGCCATTGCCAGCGGAGCTCGCCGAGGCATCCTCTATCGAGGGGGAGCTGCTATTGAAACATTGGCCAAAGTTTCTGTCGTCGCCTTAGACAAAACAGGAACCATCACTTCAGGAAATCTCACCTTGTCGAACATGGAATGTTTTCAAGGAACAGAAGAACAATTCAAAACCATTGCTTACAACTTAGCACGACTTTCGGAGCATCCCCTCTCGCGTGCGATTCGTCGCGCCGCAGCAACCTGGAATGTCTCACTTCAAGAAGTAGAAAAATTTGAAACACTCCTCGGTCTCGGCGTGAAAGCCACTATTGATGGGAAGCCCTATGTCATGGGAAGTTCTCGCTTGGTAAAAGAATTACCTTTGTTTCAAGGCGAATCATTTTCCAATAATATTTCTTCTTCTAACGAGGCTGTCGTCTGGATTGCAGGAGACCATCTCCTAGGACGCATGCTTTTTACGGATGATATTCGTGAAGAAGCAGCCGTGACCCTGCAACAACTCCATCGTGATGGCTTGCGGACCGTGATGTTAACAGGAGATCATCGCGCTGCTGCTGAAATGACCGGAAACAAAGTGGGTGTCGGAGAAATTATGTCCGAACTTTCTCCTGAGCAAAAGGTCGCCGCTATTGAAGAACTCAAACAAGCAGGTCGCGTTCGCGTTGCCATGATTGGCGATGGAGTCAATGACGCCCCTTGCCTTGCCGCTGCCGATGTGGGTGTTGCGATGGGAGCACGCGGCTCTGATGCAGCTTTAGAGCAGGCCGAAGTTGTCTTAATGAATGACCGCATCGAAAACTTTTTATTAGCACGTCGCCTTAGCCAAAAAGCACGCCGCATTATTTATCAAAATATTATAGTTGCTCTTGGAACAGTCCTCGTCATGGTGACAACAGCTGCCTTGATGCCAATCCCCCTGACATTAGGTGTGGCCGCCCACGAAGGAAGCACCCTCCTCGTTGTTCTCAATAGTCTTCGCCTTCTCCGGCTGCGGTTACCGAAAAAGTTTCAAGTTTCCTTTGACATTTTAATAATTCCGTTTACTTTTTTGCCGATGAAATTGAAAAATTTCTTCTTCTCCTCGCTTCTTTTTTTACTCCTGCTAATAGGCAGTCCGCTAAGCTATGCAGTTAACATCGACCCGATTCATCCCCTCTCTTCGACTGCTGCTGACAACACTTCCTCCTCGCACGAAAAACTCATTTTTGCTGTAGACCTGATACGACATGGTGATCGCACTCCCATCATCGAGATCCCTACCGTCTCGTATACTTGGAAAGAAGGGCTAGAACAGCTCACTCAAAAAGGAATTGATCAAGAATTTTCTTTAGGAACGAAACTCAAAGATCGTTACATCACTCAATCTCATCTACTCCCAGACCACTACACTCCAGGAACGCTCTATGCTCGATCGACTGGCTTAGATAGGACCATCATGAGTGCTAATTCGGTGCTTACTGGTCTTTACTTTGGAACTGGCGCCCTAAGTACTTTGGGATGCCCCATTATCCCAACGCACAATTGTTCTCGAGTCCAAGAAGATTTGCTCTTCCCTGATAACAATCTGACTTTTAATTTTAATATTACGGATGTGTTACAAGACAGCAGAATTCCTTTATTTCAAACACTCATTCTTCCATTGCCAGAATGGCAAGCAAAGGAACAATCGCTTAAAGGAAAATTTGCTCACTGGACCCAAGCAACAGGCGTTCCCATCACTCATCTTTATGATTTGAAAAATCTAGGAGACACACTCTTTATTTATCAACTCAACAAAGCTCCTTTGCCTCCTCTTCTCACCAAGGAAGATGTTACAACGATCATCGATGCAGGACTCTGGGCAACCTGCACAGTTTTCCAAAATAAAATGATAGGGCAGACAGCAGCAGCTAATCTTCTTCAAGAAATCACCACTTCTTTTCAAATAGCTTCTCAACCCAATCAACCACCCCTCCACTATCGAGTCTACTGCGCCCATGACAGCACATTGCTAGTGGCTTTAACAGCGTTGGGAGCAGTAACTCCATTAACCACTATTCCTCGCTACGCTTCCGATCTGAATATAGAACTCTTTGATGAAGGAAGTGGAACTTACACCGTTCAAGTCATGTTGAATGATCAACCCGTTATCTTGTCTTGCAGTGGAAAAAATACGTGCACGCTAGACCACCTCGAAACCTTGAGCCAAGAGGCTTCTGATCAACTCAAAAAAACTCAGGTGACACAACATTGATTTTTTCTTGGACTGCCTCCGACTGGAAAATTTCAAACCACGCTTCTCCTGTTTGCCAAGCATCAGGAGGAAGGCCAGCCTTCAAGGCTAGCTGAGACAGCATTTGAGGCACATCCCAACCAAATTGGAGAGGCACAGCAGGAAGAAAAACGGATTGAACTCCTCCATGGTGAAAAATAATTCCATCGCGACCAAGTTTGATCTCTTCGCAAGAAACAATCCTCTTCGGCAGCGTCAGGATATTAATTTCTAAGGCGACATTGGAAAGCTCTTCCTCTGTCACGCGAGAGAATCGAGGGTCTTGAGTTGCTGCCGCAATCGTATTGTTGATGACCGCTTGATGTAATGGATAGTGAGGAAGAATGGTCCCGATACACCCACGTAATGTTTTTTCTTCTGCATGCTGCGCGTAGAGCGTGACAAAAGCTCCTCGTGGCTCTTGCAGCGCTGGACTCAAGATTATACGAAGAGATGCGGGTGATGGCGCTTGATGAGGTTTCACGCACGCCTTCAACGTCTCACGCGCTAACATCAGTAAAAAAATTTTGTCTTTTTCTGAGATCATGGTTTTGAAAAAGCTACAGTCATGTAACTAACCGAATGTTCTGGATCGTTAGCAACAACGTCTCGAGAAGTGTAGTAAGCAAGGAGCGATACCTTTGTTTGTTGGGGCAAGAGCGTTAATAAAATCGCAATGGGACAAAGCCCGCAAATGGTCACTCCTGTCTCTTGATAAAAATTTAATAATCCGGAAGCATCGAGTTGCTGAAGATGAACGTACGCACAGGTATCAAGCTCCTTAATTTTTTCACTCATCTTTTCCGAGCAAGGCATATACCCAAAACGGGGTCCATAATGTGTAAAATCGGAACTCACAATAATCAAATCGTCTTCTCTCAAATAAGATTTGATGACAGCGGCGACCTCTTCCACTTCTTTTATTCCGCTCAAGCACCCTACCAGCAATGGAACAATGGAACTTTCAGGAAAAACTTTTTTGATGAAAGGCAGCTGCATTTCCAACGAATGTTCTACCGCATGCGCTTCCTCCTGCTCCAAAAAATGAGGCTCTTGACGCAATGCTGTTACTGTTTTTTCATCAACTCCTAAATCTCCAAAAGGAGTTTCAAAAAAACGAGCTTTGGGAAGCCCGACGCCCGAAAATCCGACATGATGACTTGGTCCTAATAAAAAAAATCGTTTTACTTTTTTACCCATCGCAGCCTTGTAAGCAGCGGCAGCGGCAATTCCAGAATAGGCATAGCCAGCATGAGGTACCACCAAGCCGCAGATGGATTCTGGCGACTGATGTTTTTTTTCTGCCAATGCCACTCTCGAAAAAAATCCGTTAATCTGCTGCTCTAATAAAATAGGATCAGCTTCATACCAAGATCCTGCGTAGCGAAGAGCCCTCCGAGTCTCATTCTCTTTTTTGGAAGAGAGTAAATTCATTGCCGTTTCATTTGAGTGATTATTCAATCTTTCTTAGGCGTTCATTCTTGAAAACACAATATGAATATGCTTATCCTCTCCGATGCTCTACGAGTGGGATGATGAAAAAAATGAAAAACTAAAACGAGAGAGATGTATTTCTTTTGAGGAGATTGAATGGGCTCCTGACAATCAGCCCCTTTTAGGAAAAGCATTTAATCCACGTCGCCCGAAACAAATTATTCTTCTCGTCACAATCGATCAATATGTTTGGGCTGTCGCAACAGAACAACGTGGCACAAAAATTCGTCTTATCACAGCATATCAAAGTCGCAAATTTACAAAAAAATATTTATGAGAACTGCTGATTTTCCTTTTGATTTTGAATTAGAGTATTTTCACTAAAGTTGTAGCCGCGCATTGCGGCGTCACTCCGGTGCTCGCGTCCTCGAGTATTAGATATACACTGCGGGTCTGCGGTTGAACTCGCTCGCTCCCGCTCGGCTCGCCCCTGTGGGGCTGCCTCCGGCAGTCCATCCAGCGGCCTCCCGGCCCGCTGTATTCTCGTTCCTGGCACTGCATCGGCTACAACTTCATTTAAAACGCTCTAGATCCTTACGAGCAAGCGTTGGAAGACGAATTGGAGCGTCTCGACGCCGCTGGACTCCTCGTTGTTAGAGAATTAACTCCTGAAGAACGATCGATGTATCATCAAGCATCTATTAACACAAGTAAAGCTCTCAGCGAAGGAAAACGTTGGATGGTGGAACGTCGCAGCAAATATGCTGATGCCTCTGAGGAGCTGATGTCATGGCTCTCTCCTGCCGCACAAGAAAAATTGAAGCAAGAACTGAAAAAGAGAAAATCTGCAACTCAAGAAAAAACATCTTCTTTTTCAACTACGAGCGGGGCCAAGCTCGCTCTACGCCCCGCGTAAGATCTTCCAAAATTCAGCTTCATCAATTACTCGCACTTTGAGTTTCTTAGCCCTTTCCAGCTTGCTCCCAGCTTCCTCACCAGCGAGCAGATAAGTTGTCTTCGCACTCACACTAGAAGAGATTTTGCCACCAGCTTGGCGAATGAGTTCTGCAATTTCATCACGCGATTGACTTAATGTTCCCGTCAGAACCCAAGTCGTTCCTTGAAGCACTCCCTCGCCAGAAGAAGTGTGGATATCCTTTTCTCCAAAATGAACACCAGTTTCGTGGAGCTGTTGCAAAAGCTCAATGCTTTTTAGTTCTCTCAACCAATCATGAATGCTCTTGGCCATGATCTCTCCGACCTCTTCGATCGCCAGGAACTCGTCGACTGATGCAAGCTGCAGTCGTTGCATGGTGTGAAAATGTTCTGCCAAGGTTCGCGCTCCTGTCACGCCGACATGAGGAATTCCGAGCGCCACGAGGAGACGCCAGAAGGGACGACCTCGACTTTGATCAATCGATTGAAGCAAATTTTCTACACTTTTTTCTCCCATCCGCTCGAGAGGCAACAACTGTTCCGCACGAAGCGCATAGAGATCGGCCACCGATTTTAATAAACCAGCATCGACTAGCTGCACCACAACAGCCTCTCCTAAGCCAGCAATATCCATCGCTCGCCGACTCGCAAAATATTCTATCTGCCGTTGAAGTTGAGCGGGACAAGAAACATTGGAACAACGAATAGCAACCTCACCCTCTTTTTTAATAACCGCAGCATGACAGACGGGACAGTTTGTTGGCATTTTAAAATGCCGTTCCTCACCCGTTCGCTTTTCTTGCAAAACCCGAACCACAGCAGGAATCACCTCACCCGCTTTTTCAATCATCACGCAATCACCAATTCGAAGATCCTTTCGCAAAATTTCTTCTTCGTTGTGCAGCGTTGCTCGAGCTACGCGACTTCCAGCAACAACGACCGGCTCGAGTTCTGCAACAGGTGTTAAAATTCCTGTCCGCCCCACCTGCACGGTAATGTCAAGCAAGCGTGTCTCAGCGCGTTCCGGCTCGTACTTAAATGCGATGGCCCAACGAGGCGCTTTGCTCGTGGAGCCGAGACGGTCGCGCTGCGCTAGTTGATCAACTTTCAGGACAGCTCCATCGGTTTCAAAAACATAATCGTGACGAATTTTTCCTAGCTCGCGAATCCCCTGCAGAGCCTCTTCGGAAGTACTCGCTCTCCATGTTGTTTCATGCGTAGGAAGCCCCCATTGTCGCAAAGAGTCAATCAACTCCAACTGAGTCTTGAGTGCAGATCCTTCACAAGCACCGTTTCCATAAAAAATCGCTGAGAGTTGACGCTCTTTGACGATCGCCGGATCAAGCTGCTTGAGTGAGCCGGCAGCCGCATTCCGTGGGTTTGCGAAGGCTGGCAACCCTGCTTCATCGCGCTCTTCGTTCAGCTGTGCGAACATTTTTTTGGAAAGATAAACTTCGCCGCGAACTTCGAGCAGCTTAGGAATTTTTCCATGAAGTTGATGCGGAATTTCTGAAATGGTTTTGATGTTGCGCGTCACATCATCCCCCATGGTGCCATCCCCGCGCGTGAGTCCACGTACTAATTTTCCATCTTCATAAAGCAACGCTATCGCGACCCCATCAATTTTCGGCTCCAACGTCAGCAAGACTTCTTCACCCGGCAATAATTTTTGGAGCCGCTTCATAAATTCGATCACCTCTTCTTCGGAGTAAGTGTTGTCCAAACTTTGCATCGGAACCAAATGAGCAGCACTCAGAAAACCTTGCGATCGTTCCTTCACGCGCTGCGTTGGAGAATCATCAACGATCAACGTTGTATATTTTTTTTCCAACTCCACCAACTCGCGATAAAGCAAATCGTAATCGCGATCGGCAATCTCTGGCGCAGCCTCATCGTAATAGCGCTGATCATGATGCTGAATCTGCTTCCGCAAGTCAGCAACATGACTCTTCATCGTTTCTGGAATTCCTTCTTCTTTTAAAAAATCGAGTTGAACTTGATGTGCTGACATACCTTTACAAAGCTAACGTGTGATTGCGTAGAGATAAACATCTTCGATATACGCTTCGCGAATGAAAATTAAGATTTGACTTTTTTTTGGAAAGAACTTAATAGCAAAGACCGTCTTAGATATGAACGGATTGACACTCACACCTGAAGAGAGCAAAGCGCTGAAACAAGCACATCGCTTGTGCAA
>JAPLTJ010000060.1 GCA_026398175.1 Verrucomicrobiia bacterium
ACTTTCTAATCGAGCCCCATTTTTGAGAAGATAGGCACGCGCTGGATTGAGATGTACATAGTCGCAAACTTTCCTGAGATAGCAATCATCGGAACCATCAACGATCAGAGATTTATATCGCCCCGCAAAAAGGTGCCCCCATTTTTGATGACGCGCGTTGAAGCGTTGCGTGTAAACAGCAAGCAACCATTTCATCCCGTCAACTAATGTTGGCTTGGGTGTCTCAAGAACAATGTGAAAATGATTTTTCATCAAACAATAAGAATGCACCTGCCAATCGGCCTTGACACAAGCTTCGCCTAATGTTTTTAAAAAACTCCTCTGATCATGATCATCAAAAAAAATGTCTTCACCTTGATCTCCGCGATTCATCACATGATAAATCGCACCAGCATATTCGATACGTAATTGTCTTGGCATCCAACGGACCTACCAGAAAGCACGCCTCTTTTCAATTTCATTCGTTTGCGCAAAGCAAAAAAAATGAGTGCCAGCTCATTAATGAAAATAATGCACCTGGCACCAAATTAGCGAAATAACGGAACCGACCCCTTTTCCAAATATAACGATCTATGGGACCGACCCCTTTTCTTTTGACCCCTTTTTAATGAACTGGCACCAAATATAACGATCTATGGGACCGACCCCTTTTCTATGGGACCGACCCCTTTTCTTTTGACCCCTTTTTAATGAACTGGCACCAAATATAACGATCTATGGGACCGACCCCTTTTTTATGGGACCGACCCCTTTTCCTTTAGACCCCTTTAGACCCCTTTACCCTTTATTATTTGGGAGAGAGCTGGCTTAGAACTGCAGCATAAACATCAACTAAATATTGTTGCTCTCTCTTTGCACTAGCAAGAGGGAGGCCAGTGAGATGTCCGCCTTCAGCGGATGTTCCAACTTTTAAAAACTTGTTATTAGCATCATCTTTTAATTGAGTCGCGATCCGTATTTTGTCCGCAGGATTTTTTGATACTTGATCAATTTCCCCTATGGCTTTCTGAACGTCTGCTTCCGTCGCTTTAGGGTGGGCATCAGTCGTTTGATTCAAATCCACCGGACGAAACTTATCGCGAACCTCCCTAACAGCATCCTCAAAGCTCATTGTATTCATCCGAACCAAAGGCTTTTGAGGAACAGAAGACGATGCGACTGCTGTTGTATGAATACCAAGCAAACCTACTGACTCACTCTCTAATTTTTTTTTGAGACTTCTCCAGTTTGAGAATTGAATGATAATCCAACTTTATCTAATCCTGCTAAGGCTTCGTTATATTGTTTTAAGGCGCTTGCATAGTTTACGTTTTGTGACCTAGCCGAATAACGCACTCCTACGTTATCTGAAGTTAACTGATGGTCAGATGCTCGCAGACTTTCTTTTAGTTTCTTCGAAGCTGTTCGAAAAAGATCAAATGCTGCTTCTTGTTCTTTTTTAGTCAATAGACTGGAAAAAGTATGCTCATAGCTAACCTCGAAATCATCTTTTGCTGTTGCTTTTGAAGTTACTTCTCGAGGAGCAACCTGCTTAGATGCAGCAGAAATCTCGAAATCATCTTTTGCTGTTGCTTTTGAAGTTACTTCTCGAGGAGCAACCTGCTTAGATGCAGCAGAAATCTCGAAATCATATTTTGCTGCTGAAGTTACTTCTTCATGAGCAACCTGCTTAGATTCAGCAGGAATTTTACCAAAATTTTGAAGATTCTTCTGATACTTTTCAGCTTTTGCAGCTTGCTCCTCCATCTTACCAAGGCAAGTGTTTATTTTGCCAAGAACATTAGAAAATTCTTCATCGTCTTTCTTATTTATTGCATTAGAAGCCTCTTGCGACAGAGATTCGATCTCTGTTTTCAAGGATTGGATGCTTACGTTTCTAGGATTGTTGTGAGCGATTTCAGAAGCATTTAACAAGTTACTTTTAACAGCTACAGCAAAGTCATTTTGCTCTGGCGTAAAACCTGCTTCTGGAAGGACTATAGTTGCGGCAACCTGTTTAAAATTAAAAGGCTCTTTACTGGATTGACTGCTATCCATGCCAAAAAATGATTTGAAAAAATCTACAGTTGTTTCCAGCCAGCTTTTGCTCTCTGGATTGGCTTTGGAAACAGTTACTCCCCCTAAACTTCCCATGCTAGAGCCCCTCGAACTTGATAGGCTTTCCCTAGTTGAATGATCATCTTGAATGGGAGGCTGGCTTGAAGAACTTGATAGGCTTTCCCTAGTTGAATGATCATCTTGAATGGGAGGCTGGCTTGAAGAACTTGAAATTGATATTCTCTCGCTCATAATATTTAAAAAGTTGAAGTGTTAAAAACTAAGGTGTGTTAGTTGATGAAGTTAGTATAATCGTTTATCTTCTACGCATAATTTCCTACAGCGGGAGCGGCTGGGGCTGCTTCAGCAGTGGCTGCTGGAGCCGGTGCGGCGTCTGCGGTTTTGTTTTCGGATCCAGGAGGTGTTTTGCCTTCGGCTTCGCCGCCGGCTAGGCGTTGGTTCCAAAAAAGTGCTGTGTCGCTAAATCCTTTGAGCAATTCTTGAAAGCGGAGGAATTCCATTCCTTCCATTTTTTCTTGATAGCACATGAAGACGCTCAATGTTGCGGGATCAACACCCAATGTCGCGCCACCCGTTCCGGCCCAAAGAAGATTGGCTTCGAGCAGTTCGGGATAAAATTTTTCTGTTTGATACGGCATCAAGGTCCCGACGATGCTGGAAAAAATCAAAGCCCCAGTCTCTTCGTTTGCTTCAAGGTCAATGGTCACACGATCGTCAAAGCGCAAGGAGCAAAGCCCATCGTTGCTTGGCTTCAGATCAGGCAAGCCAACGCTTTTGCCTAAATCTTTTAAAAGGTCGTTGAAGTGTTCGATGGACATAGTTTTTATAGGTAATTGATGGAATTTTTTTTGATGTCCTTAAAAAGCTAGCACGCAAGAAACCAATTGCAACTTTTTTTAAAAGGATTTTTTTGGCACTATACCCTTCACGAATGATTTTTTGTTTTTAAAATCATTTCGATTTGCTGTTGTGGTAAATCAAGGAACCGAGCAATCTCTTGCACCGACACTCCAGCACGATGCATCTTTTCAATGATTGCAGCTCTTTCTTGAGCCATTCCTTGAGCCATTCCTTCCTCTATTCCATCGCTGTAAGAAGATTCTAAGGTGCTTCGAGAAATCCTCACATCGTTAATGTAACGATCATAAGCATACTGTTCTTTTTCCGAAAGATTAAGGATCGTTAATGCTCGTCCTGCCTCGCGGATTCCTTTTGCTTTGAATTCGGGTCTGATCTCGGATTCTTTCAAGGCGTAGATCCACTCATCAAGCGGATCTTTCACGGTTAAATCAAATCCACTAACTTTAAGAATATAATATTCTGGAAAAATATGTGCAATGTGATCGACGTAGGAGGGGTAATGCTTTTTTTCTTTTTTTGTTAATTGCAGCTGATCTTTTTTGTGAATGCCTTTAAATTCAGTGGTGCCATGATAGATGTAATCCTCTCCATGGCCTAAATTGAAATAAACAATATTGACGGAAATAACGCGCGGAATTTCTCCATATCGATCTCCTTCTTTGAGGTGATCAACCACAACTTTAGAAACTCCATACAACATCCGCGAAAGAAAATCCCACTCACGATCAACCTGCAGTTCGATGATAACTTTTTCTTTGCTGTCTAATAGCGCAAAAATATCGACGCGGTTGGATTTGTCATCGGCATGCTTCTTGTTCGACTCGCTTTCAAGAAGAGATTGAATTTTAACATCAGCACGAAGCAACTCTGACAACAATCCTTCTAAAATCGGAAAATTTTCCTCTCTCCGTAACAACGTCTTCATCGCCCAATCAAATTGGATTAATTTCTTCGCTTTCATAGGACCGGGGAATTTACCTGATGCTGTCAAGGGGTGTCAAATCAAATGAAGATGAAATGGCGTTCTAATTTTGCAATTACAACTTTTTTTCAACTTGGATCTTTCAATCACATCGTGACGATGACTTTCTCCTTGACAGTCAGCCCGAATATTTCATACCCATCTACTGCGACCTGCGGGAAGGCCGATGGATACTGCGTTAAATTTGAATTTGGACTTGAGCGGTATGTACTCATACAGCCCAGCGTCAAAATTCAAGTTGTGCCTTGTCCCATCAGCCTTCGCACAGCGCCTCGTCACGAAGTGTATGAAATATCCGGGCTGGACCCCCCCACTTCTCTCATGAAACTTCAGCAAAACTCAAGAAGAAAAAAGAAAAACCAACGATCAGATTTTTGACTTATGAACCTTCCATCAACTCCATCGCTCTCCAGAACTTATTCTTTTGTTGCGCCCTCTGAAGAAGAGCTCCATGCAGCGACACAAAATTCTCTTCAAAAATTTCAAGCGGTCGCTCAAGGCAATCCCGAGGCTGATCGGTTGATCATGAGCAAGGATGGTCTCGATATCACTCCTGCCCCACGCCCTTTTTATGGAAAGCCTCTTCAATTTATTTTTGGAAAATCACAAGCAGAAGTTAGTGAAAACAAAGCGATCTTGGAACAGTTCCAGGAAGCGTTGCTGACTCGTTACGGCGCGAGGGTTACCAGTTTTGCTTGCCCGACGTTGGGGAGCCGCATTTTACAAGGTTCGCGACTCAATGCTGCGACGGTTCAGCAGGTTCTTAAAGATGCTGACCTTTTTGAACGCGTGCTTACCGAATGTAGCGTCGCCATTCAAGAAGCTGTTGTCACGGATGCCGAGGCAACGTTGGCTTGTGCTCAATTTAATGAAACCGCTAGTGACCATGACAAACAGTATGCCAAGGCCAAACAAGTTGTCGCTCTCAGCGAGAGTAAAAGAAATCAAGTTAATCAATTTATTGATGATCACATTAGCCGCCAAAATTTGCCTCCCGAAAGCCCCGAAGTCAAATCACTGCAGCAGCTGAAAACTCTTTGGCAAGCAGCTAAGCTGGAGCCAGGAGAAGATTCAGGTGATGACTTAGCCCTCTTTGAAGCTATTGCGGAGGATAAGAGAGACGATCGCTATATTCTCAATAAAGAGGCAACTAAAGTCGTGGCAGCACCGCGGATGTTGACTGGATGGACTGGTGCGACTTTCCAAGTTGTTGTTGGAAGAGACACGACTTCTACTCAAGAAAATCGCCGGACCATTGATGCCCTGCATCGAGCTCTTGACAAAAAATATGGTCATGCCATTGCTAACTTTGCTTTTCCAAGTGCGTTAGCTCGAAAACAACGCGGATCGCGCCTCGATACCAAGACGATTCAAGAGACCCTGCAAAGAGCGCGCCAGGCGAGTGAGCTTTTGAATGATCCACGCATAACGCCTCTGATCAATGATGCCCTCACCACTGCTCAAGATGCACGCGTTGCAAACTCTCGCTATCAAAAAGCCACCGTGGCTCGTCAAGAAGCTGTCAAAGATAAAGACATCAAGGTTGCAACAGCTCATGCAGCCTATGCTCATGCTGAAAAAACCATCCTCGCCCACCTTGCCAATAATGCGGTTAATCAAAATATCACAATCAACCACAGCTCTCTCTTCCTCCATCTCTGGTTTGACGAAGCAGGAGCTCGTTATAACAAAACTCAATCCAGGCCCTCTGCGCCTCTAGAAAACGATTCCGATCCCTTTGGAGATGGCCCGTCTCTCAGCAAGCAACCTTCTGTTGTAACGCCAGCCACTGATCCGAGTTATCTCCCTGATCAGAATAATAATATTGTTTACTCCACTGTTGCATCAGCACCTCCATGGCCAAAAGAAGCAGAACTTATTCCGATCGCAAAACTCGTAGATGAAAAATAAATTTAGTTGCTGCGTTATTTTCTAATTTGCCGCAGGCAAACAAAATAACTCGTTACCCTTTACTCATTACTCGTTACTTCGTCATGCCTCTCTCCGTTGAGCATTTTAAACAAGCTGCTGCTCAGTATCCCGACGCTGAGGCCTTGATCAATCTGCCCGAAAACAAAGGCATCACGAGCGCGAAAGCGCCTCGCATGGGGCTGCTGAGTATTTTTGGTGCAGGAAGTCATTTTGATGAATTGGAAAAAAGTCGCGCCATTGTCAGTGACTTTAAAACAGCCCTCACAGAAAAATATGGTGAAGAGATCACTGATTTTGTTTTTCCATCTACGGCCGAAGAAGAGGCTGCCATTTCTAGCCTCAAGAGCCGCACGGTAACGACTGTATTAAAACAAGCAGAGCTCTTGGATCTTCTCAAGCAAGCGATTGTCGACACCATCACCGACGAGCAGGAAAAACCTGAAGCTGCAGATTCTCCTTTTCGAAATGTACCAGGAGAAGGTCAGCGTATTTTTTCAAAAGAAACCATCGAGAGCATCAAGGCCTCCTACTACGATTGTGTTGAGGCGGCATTCAAGGTGATGTTCAGGCAGACTACAGATCTTCACTCTCCGCAATCTGCTAGCAAGGCACAAGAAGCAGTAAAGAACGATCTTCAGCGCGCGGGACTCGAGGCATTCTCTCCTTTTATTTCGGAATATTTTCCAGTGAAAGCCATGCGAGCCGCCATGAGAAATAATGCTGAGGTAAGCAATATTATTCTCGCTCCTTTGAAACCACCTGTACCAGCCCGAGCAAGCTATAGAAGCGCCCCGCAACCGCCGTCTTCCATCGCTGCTGCCTCCATCACCACTTCTTCTGAGTCTTCTAATCCGACAGCAGAAGCCATTCCAGTTTCTCTTGTGCAAAGCGCCGTGCGCATTCATGATCCGGAGTGGAATATTTAAAACCCAGCTCATGTCTGCTCGCACCTCTCGATTAAGTTCAACACAGCCTGACGAATTCTCTATTTATGAGCAGTTCGCTTTGTGTGATACCGCGAAGGATGATGATGTGATTTTTGAGGTTAGTAAAACGGCATCAACTCCACTCACCAGCGCCTCTACAAAAAGCATCCTCCAAAAAATCTATCATTCGCTCTTTAGCCAAAAGAAAAGTACCATCGTTGAAAATTTTAGCGCGGCCTTGGAAGCCAAGTACGGAAGGAATGTCGCGCGTTTCGCTTTTTCCAAGGATCAACAAATCCAAGCACTCACCGATGGCTTGAGTAAAAGTATGATTAAGCAGATCATTGAGAATGCCAGTTTGGCTAAAAGTGCACCACATGATCTTGAGGCTTACGCGAGTATGGCAGATATGAATATTACCATAGCTAAAGCTAATCAGAAAATAGACATTACAAACCTTCTTAAAAAAGTTACAAAATTTAAAGATTATCAGTTAAGCAACATTGAGGAACTCAAAACACCTTTGCAAGCGGCTATCTGGGTGGCGACGAATTCCAAAGCAATAATCCAGCAGAAAGTCGAGACAAGTTCGTTGCAAGAGGCCGTGCAGCCTGATGGAGAGGAGCGTCGCTTCTCCATCTCGCCAACGACTGTAACTGCCATTATGGAGCTAGAGGTGGATGATGTTTCCGTCAGCGCAAAAAATCCCCCTATCACCGACGACTCTGCGATAGAAGATAGCGATACTGTTTGGCGAGATGTTCCTGATGAGCCGATGACAGAAGAAGCTTTGCAAGCTTCTTTAAATGCTACTCGTCTCCAGCATAAAAAGGTCATGTCTGAACTGGGGGAGCATTTAAAAACGAATCCAAAGGCGTTAGAAGCTCAGTTAGAAAACTTATCAATGATTGCAGTTTATGCAATGCAACAAACTGCCCCTCAGCTAGCAGTTTTTGCTAATCATGTTAATGATGATCCTTTAGCTTGTTTTCATTTAGACATTGATGACTCTGTCGTAGTACGTCCTGCTAGCCCTGTTGATGCAGCATCTCAACTAACAGCGGAAGAGAATCAAAAAAATTGGCATCGGCTTTGTAATACCTTGGAAACTGCTTATGGAAAACCCCTCCTGCAACGAATGATTCCCGAGGAGAAACGCGAAGAGTTATTTTCATCTTCATTAACAACTGCTCATGTAAAACACTTATTTAATGATATCCAATCTGCCCTAGAAGCCGATCTGGAGTTTCTAAAGAGCCAGCCATTCATTGTAGATGACAAGTATTGCGATGCATTATCAACTAATCCGCAGTTATCTCAAGAGGCACTTGAAGCTGAGCGACAACTTGCGACGCATGGAACATATTCCATTCAACTTGCTCGCAAGCTCTTTGATATTGGAGTGCTCACTGCTGGTTATCATGCAGGGGGTTTCGTAGCTGCTGGTGTTGGAACAGCAGTTGTTACCGCTACAGGAATAGCGCTTCCCATTATTCCTTTGACCATTGTTGCTTCTGCTTGTTGCTCTTTTGTGGCTGGCAGGATTGTTGGTTCTGGAATAAGCCCCGATGTAGGTTCTTTTACAGCTAATCGCGCTGTTGCTTACACGATCGGAAGCACTAGCGCTGAAATAGCAAGTGAGCCTTTAATCGATTCCTTTAGAGACTACCTCACACGCTCTTTAGCTGATACCGTTGTTGGTCCAGGAGGTGCTGATGCCATCACTTTTTTAGCTCAGTTTTTTTTAGAAGAAGAAGGAGCAATCGTTGTTGATTGCGTACGCAATGCTTGCATAGGAAGTGTCGTTAATGGCATTGATATTGAGAAGCTTCCTGCCCCCCCTAATGTAATACGTCCTGCTCAGGCAGCTGATCTGGATTCTCATATAGTTGACATTTTTCAAACAATGGTTACTGCAGCACGTCAACTCTCTCCTCCTGTCTCACCGGGGAGGAATCCAATAAGAAGAGTAAGAGCGGTTTTTTGATTAACTCTCATATTTTATCATGCAAAAATTTCTCCTCACTTTACTTTCAATCGGAGCTCTTTTTTTCCTAGCAGGCTGTGAAACCATTCAAGTTCAAAACAGAACTGACCGACGCGCCATTGATGCCTCCCTTGCTCAGGAAAAACCAGGAAACTACTACATCGGACGTCGTTTTTACAAAGTTGATTATCACATGTGGGGCTGGGTCAAAAAACCAGGAGAGTCATGGAAAAAATCACAGCTCATCATGATGAATGAACAAAAAACGTTAGCTCCTAATCGAGCTCAAGGCAAGATTGGTTCAGACAATGACTACGAGTATTTCCTCTACGGCTTCTATTCTGGCGACAAAGTCTACGAGCCAGCGAGCGATCATTTTTATCCGGAGTTTGTCTTGACCAAAGCTGTTCTTGTTGACAAAGCTGCTCCACTCATTTATCCCGATAGTCGCTGGAAGGATCCTAAAATTAGATTTCTTTCTGGGCCAGAGTATTAAGCCATTGCAAAGCAATAGCTGTTCGTAGTTGGTAATTCGTAGAAAATTTTTCCACACCCCCGCTCCTCAGCACATCAAAAATCCATGAAAAAAATCCTCCTGCTCATTCTCAGCATCGTCCCCCTCGGATCTTTTCTTCACGCGCAGACGACTCCATCAAACACTAACGCGATCGTGATTGATATGATTCCTGATATGAGAGATCCCTCAGCAACGCCTACGTTTTATGTTTCGAGACACGCTGTTAGCCCGGAGCAATATTGTGCTTTTTTAAATGCTGTCGATACCCAAGAGGGGCGCCTTTATCATCAAGAGTGGGGCGATATGACCAAGACAAACTGGAGTCTTCTCACCATTGCTAGATCAAACAATATCCCTCCCTTTAAATACATTCTCTGCAACTACGCCACCTATCGTATATCAACAACGAGAGACCCTCTCACAGGCCTCGATAAGGCAGTCTCAAATGCCGTTGCAGAACGAACCATCATGAAAGGGGTTCCCCTCGATGATGTGGCCCGCTTTTGCAATTGGCTTGCGAACGATCAACCAACCGGAGACATTGGAAACGAGGCGCTGAACGCTGGACCATCTTACACTGTAGTGGAAACAAGGGACAGGCAACCTGATGATAATTTTTATACGAAGACGATGTATGATCCTAAATTTCCTAATGGCACCCAACTCAAAAGTGCTTACATGAGCGTCAATAGAGTTCCCGGCGCAGCATGGCGCTTGCCAACTGTCCCCGAGTTTTCAGAAATCTTCTCTCCTGTCAGCTGGGGATCTTTAGATAGCGACCCTACACTTTGGTATTGGACCGAAGACTCCTACACACTAGATATGCCTCCTAGCATGTTGTATCAATATCACACTCCTTATCCTTGCAATACTGGTGGCTACTATCGCATTAGAAATGGGGGCGCTGCTGCTAATCGTATAAGTTTACCTCACGTTTTCCAAAGCCTCTTTCTACCAGACACCGGCTTTTGTGTTGTCTTTTCTGCAAACGCTCTTCCTCAAAGTGGATTCCGTATTCTCACTCCTGCAGAAGTCTCCCCAAACGATCCTTCCTCCAACTCAACAACTCCACCCCCACCTCTACTTCCACCTGTACTTCCACCCCCAGTCGTACTTCCACCAACCATAAACCAATAAACCAAAAAACAACCATGAATAAATCAACACTCCGTTTGCTTAGTAACTTCTGTTTCGTCTGCGGCTTCCTCTCGATCCTTGGATCGATCTTAATTTGGTACCTGCTTGCAGGAAACAATTCTGTCGATTGGAGCAATGCGGCAGCCTGCGCTCAACGGGCTTATGGAGAGCGCTTCGGCATCTTCATTGGACTGTGGGCTCCCACTTTTTTTATTCTCTCAAGTCGTTTTCACAATTACGCAGAGAAGGCGAATTGACATCTGAAGAAGTAATGAGTAATGGGCTCTGAGACAAAACTTCCTAGAAAGGTTTTTTTTTAATACATCCTACAAAATTACGAGTTTCAAAGATCTTCATCTTATTCGGATCTAAAAAATACTCGTTACTCGTTACCCGTTACTCGTTACTTTTTCTGTAGACATTTGCCAAAAAAAAGTTAATTTCCATTTCAACGTCGGTTAACCAAAAACATCCAACATCATATGAAAAAACAACTGTTAGCTTCATTACTCTCGTTAATCTTTGTGGCCGGTCTTGCGCCTATCGCAGCAAGTGCTACCACAGACAACTCCACATCGTCTTATTCTGGTTCGAGCGACTGCCCCTTAGATAAAGGCCCTTCCGCTTACAAAGTTCTTACCAAAGAAGAATGTCAACGCTTCTGCAAGGCCAAAGCTGCTGCTATTGCTAAAGATCCTTCTCTCGCAAAACCAGAAAACAAATGCAAACTCTGCTGCGCCATTGTTAAAGCAGATCCAAGCATGAAGCCCATCTGCAAAAAATTAAGAAAAAATTGCCGCAAGATGAAAAAACAGTGCACGGACAATTGTAATAAAACTTCTTCAACTCAGAGCTCCAGCCAAGACAGTGCTTCTCAACAAACTGCTGACGCTTCTAGTTCTTCGATGAACAGTGCTGTTACAGATCAAAGTGCTCCAGCAAGCAGCGCTCAACAATCCAGCAGCAGTTCTGCTACCTCTGCTAACTAATTTAGAAAAAAGTTAATACTTTTTTATTAATTCTTGAAAGCCCGGGATAACCTCCCGGGCTTTTTTGTTTTCAGAATTTTCAAAGTAAACGTTCAGCTCACTGGCCAGCCAGATGGATATTGAGAAAGTAACGTCAATGTAGTTTTCATAAAAAAATACTGTCATTCCCGCGAACGCGGGAACCCAGTAGGCGGTCAATTCTGAACTGCGCGAGTGACGTCAAAACTGTTTTATGAAATCAAAAATAAAGATCGATAATCTGCTAGTTTCCCGCGTTCGCGGGAATGACAGTGGGGGTGTAGCGACACTCACTCTGAAAATTCAACATTATATTTTTCTGTGTTAAAATAGAGTTTTCTTTTTCAAAACAGTTCATCTGAACGATTGCTTTTCAAAATTGTCAACGACCATGGATCAATCACGACAGGAGCCCCAGCCGAAATCAACTCGTGCTGCGGAGGCTCATTTTTAGAGGGAAAGCCGTTGGGTCCATCAGCATGCCACAGATAATTTTTGGAAGAGTAACTGATTTTTTCTAAGAACCTGTTGAAAATTCTACTGCTGAGGCGCAGGGCTACGTCACTCCGGTGCTCGCCTCCTCGAGTATCTTCATATACACTGCGGGTCTGTGCGCCTCGTTCCTTGCCCTGCATCCACATCAGCGAATTTTGAACATGTTCTATAGCACTCTGATTTCCAAACGTCACTTGATACGACGTTGTGGGACTTTTGTTAATGCAAAGGAATGTCCACCGATCAGAATTTTGTTGATGGAAAGCATAAGCAGAAAGATCGCGCTGAGAACTTTTCACCGGAAAAAGTTTTGTTTTTTCTTTAACACACTCAGTCATTATCTGAGCAGCATAGAATGTTGGCAGCGGAATCAGCGATTTTCCATGTTCCAACAACATCATCAAATTCCCCCACGAATTATTTATGCCACATTCCAAAGTGTTCGGTTCATATCCATACAAGTAAGCTGTTGTTCCTCCCGCCAAGAGAAACTCGGAAGCGATCTCTGCATTCAAGAGCGCTGCTTCCATCTTGACTTCTGGTTCTCCTGAAAAAACAGAATATCCATACTCAGTAATGAGGAGCGGCATCGATTTTGGAACGCCTCCGTGCCATATCAAATTCATGGCTCTCCGCAGGCTCCCAGACTGCTTGCGGAGGAGTTCTGGCGCGGGCAGCAAAATTTCATCAAAAGGATACCACTCAAATGTTAAAAATTGAAAATCCTTCTCCCGATGATGATGTCGCAGTTGTTTTAAAAAAGGCCTCAGCCACAGGCGATGATCAAAGCGATAGGTTGTATCCTTTGGCTGGCAATCGATCGTCACAAAACTCGGACCACCAAATTGGGGGTCAGCCATCGAATTTCTCATTTGAGGGTCAGTCATCAAATTTTTAGAATGTGAATGAATCGACTTATCACAGCCAAATTTATTTTTTTGAGATTCGATGGCTGACCCCAACTGTATGACTTGACAATAAAGTTCTCCAAAATCTTTTGGATCGACGTGCTGTCCGTCCGGCTCTTCACCAAGTTCGATGCGTTGATGAGGCATCAAATAGCCACGCTGTTTCAAATAAGCAACCAATGCTGTAGCATTTTCCGGCGTGTCGTAAAAAACCGGTAGCGACCAGAGAATCGGCTGGTTATTGCCCAAGCGCGATGTTGCGACAGCATCAATTCCAGGCTGCTCCGTCTTCTCATCAAGGTCAGAGGCTCGATGCCAGGGATCTGTCGACGAGACCGTCACCATGGTCTGCTTTTGATCAGGTCGATGAACCACATGATCTGTAAATATTCCTTTCTTTAAAAATCCAATCTCTACTTCTTGCAACGCATATCCCATGTGATCGCGAGGATCAGTGTGTTCTGCCAAGGGGTCAGTTCCGTAATTTGTTACATTTGGTGCCATAGCATTACTTTTGAGGCCTGACCCTAAATGTAACAAATTACGGAACTGACCCCTTGGCTCTGTCATTAAAATCCTGACGTATTGAACCATGCGAGGCGCCCCCAGATCCAAGAGTGGAGCACCTCCTCGACCATCACTGATTTTTCCATGAGGAAAATCGTGCCATGCCTTGTTGTGCCCAAAGTAAAGATCGCCCCCTGTGGCATATTGGATCTTAAATTTTTTGGCATACGGTTCCCTCCAATGGAGTCGTGCGGCATTGATCAACACTGGTTTTCCAAAATCAAGCACCACCCACTGAGGATGCTGCTTATCTGATTCTCCCGTGTAATGAGACGTGAGGTAAGGATTGCTTTTCCAAAAAGTGTTGGAATTTCCATCATCGAGCCGTGAGCAGCTATCGTTGTTCGCTTCATCCAGCGTATCGCCCCGACGCGGAAGCCGATAGCCGTAGCTGGCCTCAATCGGTTTTTGCAGAACGGTCGATGAGGCCCAGTAGCCGCATTGATTTTTTTCATCACTCCATGTTCCAACGGGATTCCAATGCCAAGCCTCCACTCCCAACTCCGTGCGCAATCGATAGGCCAGAGGCTTTAAGCTTGCTTGCACCATTTTCTTTACACTTTTTGAAGAAAGGTTCTTCTCGGCATCTCCTTTTTCATGCCCATCAATAGCCCCTCCCAAGGCCGTTGCGGCATTGGTGATCACGGCGGGATGATCGAGGTCAACCGTCAGCGTCACTGGTGCTGCAGCAACGAAAGTAGCCACAAAAATTAGAGAAAAAAAATCGAAGTACATAACCAAAAGAAAAAAGAAATTAGCCACAAAGAACACAAAGAACACAAAAAAAGAATTTTTTATAAAAAACTCTTAAGGATTAAAGGCAGTTTTTTCTTTGATTTCTTTGTGTTCTTTGTGGCCATTCTCTTCTTTGTCTTATGTTGTTTTGCGGCCATTCATTTTCTTCTGTTTTGAAATAAAAAATTAGTTTACGCTCTCCTGGATCGTATGGACGACTTTTCCAATTTTATCAGCCACTTTTTTTCACCGGCCGCTTGGACGTTTCTCAAAACGTTAGGCGAGCGCCTCATGTCTCCTATTGGCTTTCTGATTTGGACCACTTTCCTCAAATCAACAATCTTGCTGGGCATCATCTTGGGGCTTGTCTCCTACACGGTTTATGCGGAGCGACGAGTCAGCGCGTTGATTCAAGATCGGCTCGGCCCCAATCGCGTGGGATGGCAGGGGCTTCTGCAACCGATTGCAGATGCAGCTAAACTTTTGCTGAAAGAAAATTTCACGCCTAAGAACGCCAACTATTTTTATTTTCGTTTGGCCCCTAAGCTCGTCATGATTCCTCCTATTCTTGTCTTGGGTGTACTTCCTTTTGGCAGTTCGCTTTTTGGCGTACAGATGACCATTGCGAGCATTAACGTCGGTGCCATCTATGTCCTGGCGATCTCCTCCATCTCGGTTTATGGAATTGTCCTCGCCGGGTGGGCTTCCAACTCGAAGTATCCCTTCCTCGGCGGCATTCGTTCGACATCGCAAATGATTTCGTACGAATTGTCATTGGCCCTCTCGATTGTTCCCATCTTCATGGTGGTCGGTTCATTAAATCTCAATACGATTGTTCAATATCAAGTGGAGCAAGGATGGATGATCGCTCCTTTTTGGCCTCAAGGAATGAATTGGCACGCGCTCTTGCACCCAGCAGCAGCATGGCAGGCGATTGCAGCAGGAATGAGTCTGCGTCACCTTTTGCTTTGGATCCCACTGATCATCTCCTTTTTCATTTTCTTTGTTTCGATGTTCGCAGAAACCAATCGCCTCCCTTTTGATCTTCCAGAAGCAGAGCAGGAGCTGATTGGCGGTTATCACACCGAATATTCCTCGATGGGATTTGCGCTCTTTTTCCTCGGAGAATATACCGCCATGATTTCAGGAGCTGGTGTCATTACAACGCTGTTCCTCGGAGGATGGAGCCTCCCCTTCATTCCTGATGGCTCTCACGGATGGGTTTGGGGCCTCATCAACATCGGTGCTTTTTTTGCTAAGATCATCGCTCTCCTCTTTGTCTTTATCTGGGTTCGATGGACGCTCCCTCGCTTTCGCTATGATCAGCTGATGAAGCTCGGCTGGTACTTCTTTTTTGAACTCGCCATTGTTAATATTTTCCTGACCGCTCTGATTTTGACTTACGTCAAATAATATTCATTCCCATGGCTTTTATCGTAAATAGAAAAAAACTCACTCTCGCTGAAAAGCTCTATCTTCCTGCGATTTTCAGCGGACTTGCCATTACCTGGAAGCATATGAAGCGCGCGCTTTTTGGTAAAGGGATCATCACGATGCAGTATCCGGAAGAAAAATGGGACAAGCATCTCCCCGAGTGGTACCGCGGCGCTCCCACCCTCGTCAAAGATGAAACAGGACGCGAGCGCTGTGTGGCTTGCCAGCTCTGCGAGTTTATCTGCCCGCCACGCGCGATCACGATTGAGCCGATGGAAATTCCTGACGGAAGTCATTGGCGCAAGGTTGAAAAAAAGCCACGCGCTTTTGATATCGACATGGCTCGTTGTATCTACTGCGGTTTGTGTGAAGAGGTTTGTCCGGAACAAGCTATTTTCTTACGCAAAGATTATTCGATCACAGGCCTCTCTCGCGATCAAATGGTCAATCATAAAGACAAACTCTATGAGATGGGAGGCGTGATGAATGGCCTCGTCATCAAATGGAACGAGAAAAAATAACTGAAGAGTGAAGAGTAAAGGGTTAAGAGTCATTTCAAGATCAAAAACAAATCAGAACTCAAAAAGTAATCTTAAAAGAATATTATTTTAAAGAAAAATAGACTACATAAACTTCCTACCCTTTACTCTTCACTCTTTACCCTTTACCTCCGCAACATGCAACTAACACTCTTTTGGTTTTTCTCACTCTTGATGATTGGATTTGGTGCTGGTGTTGTTGTTCTCCGCAATCCTGTTGCTTGCGCCCTCTCGTTGGTTGCTTCCTTTCTTGCCTTGGCAGCTCTCTTTGTCACCTTAGATGCTTATTTCATCGCGATCATTCAAGTGCTCGTGACCGCGGGAGCAGTCATGGTTCTTTTCTTATTCATCATCATGCTACTGAATCTGAAAGCAGAAGAACGTCGCCGCGTTAAGTTAAGCGCCATGTTAGGAGGAGGCTTGATCGTTGGTTGTTTTTTAGAACTCCTCTCGAGCACTCTTTCCACAAGCCCGCTCTTTTCTCAACCCTTGCCTCCCCTCACAGAGCCGGTTCACAGCGATGTGGCCATGATAGGTTTGACCCTATTTCATTCTTTTAATCTGCCCTTCCAAGTCATCGGGGTTCTCCTGCTTGTAGCGACCATCGGCGTTGTTTTACTCAGTCGACAAACTTTAAAATAATTTTCTAGCCTGCATCCTGAAATGCTGCAACCTGTAACCTGATACCATGCTCACTCTCTCTCATTACTTGATGGCCAGCGGAATCCTCTTTGCTCTTGGATTGGCAGGAGTGATGCTTCGCCGCAACATCATCATCGTCTTCATGTGCCTCGAAATGATGTTGAGCGCCACCAATCTCTCCCTCGTTGCTTTCTCGCGCTATGGTCTTGTTCAAGGCCATGCAAATTACCAAGCACAAATACTCGTCTTTTTTATCATCACCGTGGCCGCTGCTGAAGTCGCGGTTGGCCTGGCTATCATCGTAGCTCTTTTCCGTGCTAAGCAAACTACTCACAGTGAAGATCTGAATAGTTTGAAGTTTTAAAAAAATTTATTGAGCGACTCTTATGATCTCTTCTTTTTCAAATACGATTGCTTCAGTCTGCAGCCTGTTTCCTGCAACCTCTAACCTGCAAGCTCCAACCTGTCTTCTCTGGACGATCTACCTGGCTCCCCTTGTTGCTGCAGTCATCATCTTGCTCATCACACGCAGCAACAAACCAGCAGCAGCAATCTTGGCCATCGGCGCAGCATTGATCACCTGCATCGGAAGTTGGATTTTATTTTTTCAAAAAACCAACATCACCATTCCCGGTTTCGCTTGGATTAATTTTGGAGAAGCTTTAACCATTTCCATTGGGATGATGGTCGATCCTTTGACTCGCACGATGCTTGTTGTAGTCACCACTATCGCAACGCTCGTCTTTATCTACTCCATTGGTTACATGCGCCACGAAGAAGGATTCGCGCGGTTCTTCGCGGGATTGGCTTTTTTCCTTTTTTCGATGCTCGGCATTGTGCTCGCCAATAACTTTATCATGATGTTCATCAGCTGGGAGCTGGTGGGATTTAGTTCTTATCTCCTCATCATGCATTATTTTGAAAAGCCTGCTGCTGCTGATGCTGGCAATCAAGCATTCATCGTCAATCGTATCGGCGATTTCGGATTTTTGTTAGGAATTTTGCTGCTTTGGCTCAGCGTCGGATCGCTCTCCTTTAACACGATCACGGCCTCCCTGCACACCTTTACCAACAATCCAACGCTCCTCTCCGTCTCTTTGATTTTAATTTTTTGCGGCACCATTGGTAAATCAGCACAACTGCCACTTCATGTTTGGTTGCCCAATTCGATGGAAGGCCCTACGCCCGTTTCATCACTCCTTCACGCCGCCACGATGGTGGCTGCAGGCGTCTACATGCTTGCTCGTATTTTTCCGCTCCTGCATGGTTCTCCTATGGCCAGCACGGTGATCATGTGGATCGGCGCCTCAACCGCTCTGGCAGCCGCTTTGATGGCAACTCAGCAAAACGATTTTAAACGCGTCTTAGCTTATTCCACGATTTCCCAGCTCGGGTACATGGTCACTGCTGTAGGCGTTGCTCCCTCAGCAGGCATCCCGATGTTCCATCTTTTCACACACGCCTTCTTCAAATGCCTCCTCTTCTTAACAGCTGGCTCGGTCATGATCAGCATGCATCATGAGCTCGACATTTGGAAAATGGGAGGCTTGCGCAAGCGGATGCCCGTGACTTTTGTCACCTTCCTCTGCGGTATGTTGGCATTGGCAGGTTGTCCTTTTTTCAGCGGAAGTTTTAGCAAGGACTTGATCATGAAGTTTGCCTTTGCACAACACCCAGCAATTTTTTGGATGTTGGTAAGTGCTGCGGGACTCACTGCTTTTTATATCACACGCGTCTGCGTCGTTGCTTTTTTTGGCACCCCTCGCACCGAACACGCTCGGACAGCGCTGGAATCTCCATTGGTAATGACCTTGCCTCTCTTGCTGCTGGCCATTCCTGCGGTCGGTGCTGGTTATCCTTACATTGAAAAACTCTTCATTGCTCCGCTAGGAACGATGTCACTCGTTCAAGAAGTGCCGGCCTACGTGGAGAAGCTCTTCATTGCTTTCTTCTTCTTGGGAACGGCAGCCTCCATCTTGCTCTATCGTAATGCGTCCAAAGATCCTTTGGTCATTCCATTCCTTGCCAATCGTCTCTACATCGATAATGTTTATGATTGGTGCGTGCAGCACATTCAAGGCGGCTTTTCAAATGCATGTTCCTTTTTTGATCGTTGGGTAATCAATGGCTTTTGCGTCCAAGGTTCTGCTTCCTTAGTCTGGACTGTAGGTTTTGTTTTAAGATTTCTCCAAGTCGGAAGTCTTCAAGCCTACTCCATCTTTCTCGGCGCCGGCGTGATCGGTATGATTCTTTTACTACTGAAAATACATTAAGAAGAAAATTCACAGGAATGGAAGCGATAGAAGGGATGCCAAAAAATAATCTTTCTGAATTTTATCTTTTTAAATTAGCCCTCAACAAATTTCAGCGCCACTTTTCAAAAAATCATTTCATCTTTACTAAAAAATTCTTTATCCCTTCCATCGCTTCCATCCCTGTGAATTCTTTTCTGCAACCTGCAACCTGTAACCTGTGCCAACCGTGAGCCCACTACTCTTCCTCATCCTCATTCCTTTCGTCGCCGCCATTTTCATGATGGTTGGCGCTCCTGCAAGATTCACAGCTCTGCTCGCTTCTGGCCTGAATCTCATTCTTTCGCTGGTTCTAGTCGTGCGATACGATCGCGTTGGTGCAGGATGGCAATACCTGCAACAAACTCCTGTGCTGCCTAACTTGGGACTCAATTTTTCTCTTGGCGCCGATGGTTTGAGCATCACGATGCTATTGCTCACCTCGCTCGTCTCGTTTGCATCAATCACCATTGCTCCCAAGACAGAACGTTTTCCCGCTCTTTTCTATAGTTGCCTCTTATTAATTTCAGGAGGGCTCTTTGGGGCCTTCTCTTCCCTCGATGCTTTTTTTCTTTACGGCTTTCATGAAATTGCCCTCATTCCTGTCTTCATCATGATTGGCGTCTGGGGCTCTGGCGATCGCCAAGCTGCTGCTTGGAAAGCGACACTCTATCTCGGCGCTGGAAGTTTTGTTGTTCTCCTCGGCATCATTGCTCTCTACCTCGCGGCTCCGAGCGGCTTGCGAACCTTTGATATCCGCTTGATGACGGAGATGAGCCAAACAGGCATCTCTCATCCCTCCTCCAACATTTACCTGCTGCTCTTGTTTGGTTTTGGAACATTAGTCTCTCTCTTCCCTTTTCACTCTTGGGCCCCAACAACCTATTCGAGCGCTCCTCCTTCCACGACGATGCTGCACGCCGGAGTGTTAAAAAAATTCGGCCTCTATGGCTTACTGCGACTGGCGATGCCTATTTTCCCAGAGGCTGTTTTTACCTTCTCAACGTTGCTGTTGGTCTTGCTCACCTGTAACATTCTTTACATCGGCTATGTCACGATCGCTCAACGTCGCCTTGATTGGACGCTCTCGTACTCGAGCGTCATGCACATGGGTTACATTTTCTTAGGACTGGCAACGATGAATATCATCAGTCTCAATGGAGCAGCTCTATTAATGTTTGCTCACGGCATCTCCGTGGCAGCGCTCTTTGCGCTTTGTGGCGCTCTCCGTCGTCGCACGGGAACCCTCGAGTATCAAGACTTGGGCGGCCTTGCCGCCAAGATGCCTGTCATGTCGGTCCTTTTTGGTTTTGCTGCGATGGCTTCTCTCGGTCTTCCAGGATTTGCTAACTTTGCTGGTGAGATCCTCATCTTTTTTGGAGCGACTGCTGCTGTGGTCATGGAACATAGTTCTCCAGCGCTCCTCATTGCTCTCGTCGCTGCCGTGTGGGGCGTTGTGATTTCAGCCATTTACATGCTGCGCGCTTATCGAGCGATTTTCTTCGGCCCACTCTCGAGCCACCAAGAACATTTTTCTCTCAGCGATCTGACATTTTCTGAACGCTGCGGCATCATTCTTTTAATCACAACCCTCATTTTTGTTGGGGTCTATCCTCAATTCATTTTGCACTTGGTCAATACGGCGATTAGCTGAGCATGTTTCCAATTAAATATTATCTTGCTACTCAAAATAAAACCCATCAACAAAAGGAAACTGCTACTAACTTAACTCCAGCTACACTACCGTCATTCCAGCGGACGCTGGAATCCAGGCGAATGTTAATGCAGATTGAAGTAGTAGCGTCAAAAAATTTAAAATGACTAAAGAAAACCAAAAAACACTTTTACGAAAACAAAGTAAAGATCGACAGTCGCTGGATTCCAGCGTCCGCTGGAATGACGTCCGAGGTATAACGACTGTTAACTCTAAAAATCAACCATCATATTTTTAATGAAGGTATAGTTTTTTCATTTCAAAATGAAAAACTACTCAATTGATAACAGGCCCTAAATAATGAACCCACTACTCCTTGAAACTTTCGTCGTTGTTCTAGGCATCCTCCTATTGATGGCAGATGCGTTTTTTCCTAACGTTCCTAAAAAATGCATCGCCTACGCAGGCGCCCTAGGCCTGACTGGCGTGCTCGCTCTCACATTCTTGCCACTGCATTCTTTGCAGGGACCTAGCTCTGCTTTTTATACAATCGATGCGCTTGCCCTCTTTTTCAAACGCTTCATGTTAGTGATGACACTCATCACGATCCTCATGTCGATTGATTTTCTCCCAACGATCGAGCGCTTTGTGCCTAGTGAGCGCCGGGGTGGAGGAACAGGAGAATTTTTTGTTCTTCCACTTTTTGCCTGCGCTGGCTTGATGTGGTTAGTGTCAGCCGTTGATTTTATCATGCTCTTTGTCTCGTTGGAGTTGATGTCGGTCGTACTTTATATTTTGATTTCCTATCTCAGAAAAAATGCGTTGAGTTTGGAAGCAGGTACCAAATATTTAATCTTAAGTGCGCTCTCTGCCGGTTTTCTCATTTATGGAATCACTTGGATTTTTGGAATAACGGGAACTACGAGCATCAGCCTGCTCTCTCATTCCATCGTAGGGTTATCAATGACATCATTGAGCCCGCTCCTCTTCGGTGTGGCACTCTGCCTGGTTGCGTTCGCTTTTAAGATAGGGGCCTTTCCTTTTCAATTCTGGCTTCCTGATGTCTACCAAGGCGCACCAACACCAGTGACGGCTTACCTTTCTGCGGCCTCCAAAGCAGCTGGCTTCGTTGTTTTATTGCGCCTCTTGGAACAATTAATGTCCGTTTCTTTGTTAGGAAAAAAAATGATCGCCATCGTGACACTCCTCGCGATCGCAACGTTGATTTTTGGAAATCTAGCAGCCTTGGCGCAGACCAATATGAAACGTCTGCTGGCCTACTCGAGCATTGCACACACAGGATACCTCTTGATGGGCGTTGCTAGCATTGGCAATGTCTTGGCTGGTCCTGCGATTGGATTTTATCTCGTCGCTTATTTGGCCATGTCATCGCTCGCCTTTATCGTCCTGATGGTCGTGGCAGAGGCTTCCGGTGGTGAAGAAATTTATCGTTTCCAAGGTCTCTATCAACGCTCGCCCTTCCTCGCTTTTGCAATGACCATCGCCATGCTCTCGATGGCAGGCCTTCCTTTGTCAGCCGGATTCTTTGGAAAGTTTTTTATTTTCCTAGTCGCCTTCCAACAGGCTCATTATGGCCTTCTCGCCGTCGGTTCTCTCACGGTAGTCACCGGTTTTTATTATTACTTTAAAGTAATTCGTGCGATGTATTGGCAGCAACCTGCTGAAGAGGCCCCTGCCATTTTGGTAACAGGGACAACCAAATGCTTAATCGGCGCACTCATCGCTACGATTTTAATTTTGGGAGTTTATCCCATGCCTATTTTGCAGGCGTTGAGGTAGAATGTAACTGTCAACATGCCGTTGACAGTTTACACAAAGATCACAAAGGGCAAGATCATGCCAATAAATACTCCAACATTTTCTCCGATGGCTTCTCCGTGAGCAGCTCCTTTACTTCCGTAACAAAGGTATCCGATACCTTCACCCAAATACTTTCCAGAAAATTCACACCCTGCTCCGATGGCTAAGCCGGCAATGCCACCAACTAAAAGTTGTTTTGGAATTTCAAGGGCTCCTACAGGCAGTTTCAACGCGCTTTCAGCT
>JAPLTJ010000122.1 GCA_026398175.1 Verrucomicrobiia bacterium
CCATCTAATTCTTCCTTGCCTGCTCGCTTTCCTGTTCCTACCCTCAAGTCTAACCTAACAAAAAGTAACACACCTTTGAGTAACCCATAATGCTAGCTTTTCAGAGCAGAGTGTTGCACTTCACTTTTGAAACGGCGAGAGTTGGGATTTATGTTGGGAAGCTTCTAACGAAAAGAATTAAATCCTAATGTTGAAAATAAATTTTTCCTCTTCAAAGTTACTAAGGATGCAATTTTCAATACTGAGAATTTTTTTATAAAAAAATTCTTTTTGTGTTCCTTGTGTTGCCGCGTTAGCGGCATTTGCGTTCTTTGTGGTTAATTCTTCCTCCTTCATCCGCTAAGTTGATGCCATTGAATGAACGCTTACAAAAAAAGCACAAACATTGCTGTCGGTGCTTTTTTAAGAAGGGCTCTAATTCTTTAAAAAACTAAAGATTCATTGCCGCCATCGCTGCATGCTGTTCATTCGAACAAGCGGCATTGAGTGGAACGTCTGTAGAAAGGTCTGTTGATTTAACAAGCTGTTGTTCCAGCAAGTAAGACTCAACTTCCTCTCCGCTGATATCAGCGAGCATCACGCCTTCAATTTCTACGCAGGGAGAAAGAGGCTGGCCGCTTCTTTGCTCCATTTCAAAACGAAAGGCAGGGTTCTGGATGATATCTTTTTCTGTGTAGGGGAGGGAGTACTTTGCCATGACAGCGCGTACTCCATTGCTCCAACCACAGGTTGTTTTTAAATATGCAGTGATAGTGAGGGATTTCATTGTATGACAATTATTTTCCTTCACCTGGGCGATACTCATCTTCAGCCGCTTGGAGAGCTGCTCCGAAGCTGACCATGTCATCAGTACCACGAAGAGAATCAAATGCTTCGCTCTCTTTCTTCAAAGCTTCTTCATTGTAGTTAGTTGCCTTGATCGAGAGTCCTAAACGACGCTCAACTTTATCAATTTTGATGACGCGAGCTTCCACTTCATCACCCACTTTGAGAACATCTTTTACTTTTTCAATATGATCTTCGCTAATTTGTGAGATGTGGACTAATCCATCAATGCCGCCATCGAGTTCAATAAAGGCGCCAAAGTTAGCGATCTTGCTGACTTTTCCTTTGACGAGATCACCGATTTTGTAGCGACCGTCGATTTCTTTCCATGGATCTTCTTCGAGTTGTTTAACTCCAAGGCTGATGCGTTGATTGGCCTTATCGATATCGATAACGACAGCTTCGATCTCTTCACCTTTTTTCAAAATTTCGCTAGGATGATTGATCTTACGATTCCAGCGAAGGTCAGAGACGTGAACCATGCCATCAATTCCCTCTTCGAGTTCGATGAAGGCACCATAAGCAGTCATGTTACGTACTTTTCCTTTAACTTGCTTGCCGATCATGAAACGTTGTTCAATCTCATCCCATGGATTTGATTCTAATTGACGAACGCCCAAGGAGATTTTTTGATCTTCCTTGTTGACGCCTAAAACAACAGCTTCGATTTCTTGTCCAAGAGTCAACACATCCGAGGGACGGACGATCCGCTTGGTCCAAGAAAGTTCCGAGACGTGGATGAGGCCTTCGATGCCTTCTTCAATTTCAACAAAAGCGCCATAAGGCATGAGGTTCGTGATTTTTCCTTTAACACGTTGACCTGCTGGGAAACGTTCTTCAATTTTATCCCAAGGATTGTCTTGAAGTTGTTTTAGTCCTAAAGAAATACGTTCTTTTTCTTTGTTGATTTCAAGAATCACAACGGTGATGCGATCACCTGGCTTAACCGCTTCACTCGGATGGTTGAGGCGTGCCCAAGACATGTCCGTGATATGAAGCAATCCATCGATGCCATCGAGATCAATAAAGGCTCCGAAGTCAGTGATGTTTTTGACAGTTCCTTCGACAACATCACCAGCTTTTACAGTTGCTAAAAAGTCTTGGCGACGTGTGTTGCGCACAGCTTCAATGAGCTCGCGTCGGCTGAGAACAACGTTCTTGCGATCTTCATTGAGTTTTACAATTTTGAAATCGTAAGTGTTGCCAACAAATTGTTGGAGATCTTTTGGAGGGGTGATGTCGACCTGAGAGGCAGGTAGAAAGGCCTCAACACCGATGTTAACGGTAAGACCACCTTTGACGACGGCTTTGACTTTCCCTTTAATGATTCCTTCTGCTTCAAAAAGTTTGCAAATCTTATCCCAATTTTGACGTTGGGCAGCTTTGAGCTTGGAAAGAATGACCATTCCTTGATCATTTTCGAGGCGCTCCAAAAGCACTTCAACTTCATCGCCGACGTGCATTTCATCTGGATCATCAAATTCAGAAGCGGAAATAACGCCCTCTGATTTGTATCCGATGTCGACCAAAAATTCTTTTGGGCGTTTTTCAAGGATGTGTCCTTTGACGATGCTTCCCTCTCGGTAGTTTTTGACCGAGTTGGTGATGAGTTGTTGGAGGTTAGTAGTGTTAGTGTTTGTTGTCATGGATAATAAAGTTCCAAAGCCGCCCTTTCAAAGCTGACATTGGAAGCGGAAAAGGGTATCAGTTTGCATTTGAAAGGCAAATGAAAAGTGGGCAAGTCAACTAGGAATTTTTTATTAGTCCAAAGAAGCTAGATAGTATAAGTTCATTTGTTTTTCTATGACTGCTTCTTCCGTTCCTGTTTCTATGCAACTACAAGGTCTCGCTTTGGAAGAACTCACCTCTCAGCTTCAAGAGAGAGGCATTCCAGCTTATCGTGCCAAGCAGATGATGGAATGGGTCTATAAAAAAAGAATCACTTCATGGGGGGAAATGAAAAATCTTCCATTGGCGCTGCGAGAGGAACTTGCTGAGACCTATCCGCTGATTTTTCCAGAAGTGGTCACCATTAGCGGCTCTCACGATACAACGCAAAAATTTCTACTTCGTTTTTCTGATGGAGAAATGATTGAGACAGTTTTGATTCCAGCATCACCTGCGCTTTATGGTGAAGAATCAGATCGACGAACACTTTGTGTTTCGACTCAGGTTGGTTGTGCCTACGGATGTAAATTTTGTGCGAGCGGTTTAGATGGTTTTAAACGTAACCTTCGTGTAGATGAGATTATTTCGCAGGTGCTGCTTGTTGAAAAAGAATCAGGGCATCGGATTAATAACCTTGTTTTTATGGGCATGGGAGAGCCATTGGCCAACTTTGAAAATCTCAATAAAGCGATTACGATTCTCAATGCGCCATGGGGAATCGGCTTGGGAGCAAGAAAGATCACGGTTTCCACCAGCGGGTTGGCGCCTCAGATTCGCGAGTTTGCAGATCGTCCAGAGCAGATCCGTCTTGCCATTTCACTTCACGGAGCCACGGATGATGTGCGATTGCAAATTATGCCAATCAACAAACGCTATCCGATTGCTGAACTCATGGAGGCTTGTGCTTATTATGCTGCGCGCAAAAAGCAGCTGATTACTTTTGAGTACATTCTCATTGCTGGCGTGAATGATCAATTAGAACAAGCACGGTTATTGGCTCAACATGCACAGCGATTGCGCGCAAAAATCAATCTGATTCCTTATAACAAAGTCGAAGGTCTTCCCTGGGAACGACCTTCCGAACAAGCTCAGCAAGCTTTCTTAGGAGAGCTGCGGCAGCAAAGAGTTCCAGCTACGATCCGTCGTGAAAAGGGGCATGACATTGATGCTGCTTGTGGGCAGCTGCGGAGGCGGATGAAGAGTGAAGAAAATTCACAGGGATAGAAGCGATGGATTAAAAATTTTTTAAACCGCGAAACATGCTAAATAACACGAAAAAGAAAAATGGATTTTTTTAGCGTCCTTTAGCGAATTTCGAGATTTCTTATTTTCATAATATTTTTTTTGTGTTCTTTGCCTTCTTTTGTGGATAATTTCTTTTTTTAATTTTATGAAACCACTCGAAAATCAAGTTGCTATCGTAACCGGTGCTGGCCGAGGAATCGGTGAAGCCATTGCTCATGAGCTCGCCCGTCAAGGAGCTAAAATTGCTGTCGTCAGTCGCAGTGAGGCCAATTCTTCTAAAGTGGCAGCCGCCTTGGAAGCCGCTTATCCTGGCTCTGCCAAGCCTTATGCCGTCGACGTTGCCAATTTTGAAGAAGTTCAAAAAGTCGGCAATCAGATTATTGAAGACTTTGGGCGTGTTGATATTTTGGTGAACAACGCAGGGATCACGCGCGACAATTTAATGATGCGTATGTCCATGGAAGAGTGGGACTCGGTGCTTGATACCAACCTCAAAGGTGCATTTCATTTTTCGAAGGTGGTCCTGCGGCCAATGATGAAGGCTCGTTCAGGGCGCATCATTAATATCTCTTCGGTGAGTGGCATCATGGGATTGGCTGGGCAAACAAATTATTCTGCTAGCAAAGCTGGTTTGATTGGTCTCACAAAAAGTTTAGCTCGCGAAATTGCAAGCCGCGGAATCACCGTGAATGTAGTGGCTCCAGGATTTGTGGAGACTGATATGACGGCGGTTTTGAATGAAGAAATTCGCAAAGGCGCGCTGACGCAAATTCCCTTAGCGCGTTTTGGAAAGCCTGAGGAAATTGCAGCAGCAGTTGCTTTTTTTGTGAGTCCGGTTGCTTCCTACATTACGGGCCAGGTGTTAGCCGTCGATGGTGGGATGTCCATGTAGGCATGAAGCAGAGCTTCATGCCGTAAAGACTAAAGAGTAATGGGTGAAGAGTTATTAAGACGCCGTTTCAAAAGTGAAGTGCAACACTCTGCTCTGAAAAGCTAGCATTATGGGTTACTCAAAGGTGTGTTACTTTTTGTTAGGTTAGACTTGAGGGTAGGAACAGGAAAGCGAGCAGGCAAGGAAGAATTAGATGG
>JAPLTJ010000140.1 GCA_026398175.1 Verrucomicrobiia bacterium
GCCATCTAATTCTTCCTTGCCTGCTCGCTTTCCTGTTCCTACCCTCAAGTCTAACCTAACAAAAAGTAACACACCTTTGAGTAACCCATAATGCTAGCTTTTCAGAGCAGAGTGTTGCACTTCACTTTTGAAACGGCGACCACAAAGAACACAAAGAAACACAAAAAAAGAAAAATAAGTTCTTTGTGTTCTTTGTGTTCTTTGTGATTAATCTCTTTTACTCTTTTTCCTGTAACCTGCCAACTTCATGACTCTCTGTCTTCTCAAATCAAAAATTCACCGCGCCTCTGTCACTGGCGCTTCCTTAGATTACGAAGGAAGTCTAACCATCGCTGCCGACCTCGCCCAAAAAGTGGGCTTGCTTGCATATGAAAAAATTTTAGTCGGCAATATGGGCAATGGTGAACGTTTTGAAACGTATGTCATCTATGGCAAGGAAGGCTCTGGTTGCATTGAACTCAATGGCGCCACGGCGCTCTTAGGTCAAATTGGCGATCTTCTGACCATCATGTCTTACACATGGATTGAGGCTGTTGCCGCTACTACCCATCATCCTCAGGTCATCGTACTAGGACCAAAGAATGAGGTTAAGGATTCTTCGTCGTCGCATTCTCGATCGCCTCGAGGTGATCACTAACCACAGTTAGCTTGCCCTCTTTTTCAAAAACAAAAGGTTTTCTTTCGAGGGGAAAAAATTTCCTTCCGTCCTAATCTTTGATTGCGACAACACTTCCTTTTTCGCGAATGATTTCCACTTCATCAATAAAATTTGAATTTGAGTAATTTTGCCCCATATATTTTTGGTGAAGCTTCTTCGGATCATTTTCAATCTGATGCCCCTCAAATTCAGCAGCAGGAAAGTCATCATTCACTTGAGAAAAACTAGTGGAGCGCTCCAAAGAAAAACCTTTGAAGGGAACATCTTGGCTAGCGGACGTATTCATCCTATGATTTATACCTGACACTTCGCTTTTCTGCAAAAAAATTTTTTAATAAGCGGCCACATTCTTCTTCTCGGACACCGCTAGTAATTTCACAGCGATGATTAAGGGTTGGCAGTTGAAGAATATTGAGAAGACCTCCTGCTCCGCCACCGCGAGGATCTCCACATCCAAAAATCACGCGCTTCACACGCGCATTGACCGAGGCCCCCGCACACATAGGGCAGGGCTCTTTGGTCACATAGAGATCACATTCGTTGAGCCGCCAATCTCCTAACGCCTGTTCCGCTTGAGTGATCGCCAAGATCTCAGCATGAGCCGTGGCATCTTTTAATGTCTCCACCTGATTGTAGGCTCGAGCAATGATACGGCCCTCATGGACGATAACCGCACCAACAGGCACCTCATCTGCCTCGTAGGCTCGCACAGCCTGACGCAACGCCTGGCTCATAAAATAGTCATCGCTCGCCAGGTCGATAATAATTTCGTCGTTTAGCAACGTCAGTCCATCATTTGTCGTTTGCTGTTCATAGTTGGGAGAATCTTGCATCGCTGTTTTTCAGTTTGTTATTTTTTTGCCTTCCTCGGTAATCACGTATTGCTGCAAACGACTCTTCGGTTTATTTGGCATCGTTAACGCTAAGAGTTTTTGCGCGATCAATGGCTTCAAATAGTTATTTTGAAAGCTCTCTCGGTGTTTCAGTTTTAATAGTTTTTGAATCTCTGCTGCCTTACGTGGCACTTGACAAAATCGTAAAATATCTTCCACGACTTGTCCGGTGACTTGTCCGGTGACTTGTCCGGTTGATGCCTGCTGTGAAGCTTCAAATTTTTCTGCAGGAGAAAAAATAACCAACGTATCATTCTCACGCTCTATCCATTGAGGAGGCGGAGAGTCTATCTCCTGACACCAGTCGATAATTTTCATGGTACCCGATCCCCATTTTTCAATAATTCCAGCTCGATAAAACACGGTGGCAATAAGTGGATTCCATGGATGAGACTCATGCGGCAAGCACAACTTTTCTGGAGTTAATCCAAAATGCAGGCATCCTGGATTAATAATTTCCAAACGATCATCGTACATGCCAAGACTGATAGTTCCGCTAGTGTAGTCACGATGACAAAAAGCATTCGCTAGAGCCTCTCGTGTTGCTGACGGCGCATAAAGAGGCCTATCTTCACGTATCATTTTTCCTGGCACTAATCTTCCTGCGATAGGAACATGGTCTCTCAAAAAAGTTTCTGCACGTTTTAATAAATAAAAAGCATTACCCCAATACTGCCGATGATCACTAAAATCTGCAAGACGGCTCATCCCACGAAAACGCGCTAATCGAAGTTCGCATTGGGGGTAGATGGTTTGCAACTCAGGATTCTTGGCATAGAGCACAATCGCAGCATTGAGCAGTTGATCCTGATAAATTAATCCCAGTCCTCTTAAAACAGAAACGAGATCTCTATTTTTTAAAGACTCTAAGCGTCCCAAACGAAGCGCGTTATCAACGGTGCTTTGAATTTCTTCCGCATCCAAATCATCCATAGAGACTCTTGAGTCAACAACTTGATTTTCCCAACGATGATTTGCGTGCAAACGTTCTAACAAAAAATTTTCATAACTGTCACGGGGCATCATGCGCGTTGTTGCCCCACTACGTTGATAAGGTCGTCCATCATAAGTGTAAGGACGGCCATTAGCAGCTGAGACCCTCAAGACAATAACGGCATGACTATTATCTAGTGCAATTCGTTCTATATCAGGAAAAGCAGGCGGCTCTATGCGCGCCATCTCATTGGCAATTTCTGTTAATGTCTTGGCTGTTCCTTGTTGCCCTCTGAGTTCACCTTTATCTGTAACGCCGAATATGACAAAACCACCCAATCCATTGAGCATGGCGCAAACACTTTTCATCCCTTCTGTGCGCTGCCCTGTAGTACTTTTAAATTCTAGCGTCTCAGATTCACCTTCTTTAATAAGTTTTTTAAGAATCTTCAGATCCATAGTGGCTTGCTATGTTAGAGTTTGTCTACGCGGATGCAATGGACAAAAAGATTTTTTTATTTTTAGGGAATAACGTCAGATTGCTAAAAAAAGAGGGCAAGAAAAAATAGCAAGAAACCGTAGCCTTACCAATGACTTTGTCGAGATGACCACATTTTAATATTCAGAGCCCACCTCCATAAGAAGTGGGCTCTGAATGATTATCTTCGCTCAAAGCTTTCTTGAATCGTCACAATCAGCTCCGAAAGAATTTTCCGTTCTTCGACCGCTAGTTCGTGACAACAGACTCCTTTGATCTCTTTTAATAATTCCAACACTCTTTCCCGCTCTTCAGCAAGTTCCATATAAAGAGGATACTCTTGAAGAATGTAACAGAGAGGCTTGAGGCATCGTCGCTCACACCAAACATCTATCAGATGATTCAGTTTAGGGAGGACCTTGATCATTATATTCATAATCAAAATAGGCTGGGGGTTAAATGACAAACGCAGCAAGAATCCGAAAAATAGGAACATCTTATCCGTCTGCTTTGATCTCCTGCTGCCAAGCAATCAAGAGTCTGTTGATTACTTTCGAGATGATCTATTTGTCATGAATGTTGTGGCTATGAATTCTCATTGTTCATGACATCACCACCTTTCATGCGTTCATTTGCTTCCCACGTGCGGCTCTCTTCTTTTGCTGAGAGTCAATAGTTCCTCCATCACGCCATGCGAATATCGCACCTGGCGCGGTTTTCTGTTCTCCTAATTCTGTTATGAGAAAGATATTTTTCATAAGAACTACTAGTAACTACTATATGTAGAATGTAACTATGTTAGTTAAAGTCAACAAAAAAATGAATATTCCAAAAAAATTGCAGTTCAATTTTAAATAATACCACTTATACCATCTCTGAAAATTAACTGAACTATAGGACGCAGGAATTTTGTTGTTGATCAAGGAGGCCGACTGCAGCGCTATCTCATGATAACGCAATGGAGGGCGACAAAGCTCAGCGACAAAAGGACCACTCACAATGGTTCAGTTAATTTCCAGAGATGGTATTATTTAATGGAAGTGGCATAAGAGCAATTTTTATTGCTATGAATAGAATTGAAACATTAAGAAGACACAAAGTTGCTGCCCTTTCAACATTTCAACGCTTCAACGCTACCTCATTCCCGCGAAGGCCGAAACAAGGCTCTTGCGTGGCAGTTACTCCTTCTCCGGAAACTTCAAATTAACCTTATCTCCATGAATAACAGCACGTGCTTGAAGGACGACGTCAGGAACAAGATTGTGAGACTTGTCCTCAATCATTCGAATAATATGGACCAATGAGGCAACGATCAGAGCATTGCGCGACCATCCGATGGAATTTGCGATGCGATCTGTTTTTTTTAAGATTGCATCGTGGCAAGAAAATCCGGTTCGTGTTTGTGGAGAATGTGATTTGGGGCTGCCCATATGCTTTGTCAAAAAGTGGACTGATTTTTAAACTGGATTGTTATTTTTTTTGATGCCTGGTTCAGTTACAGACAAAGTAATGAGTAACGGGTAACGAGTCTATATTCTTGCCTGCGGCAAATTCAAACTAAAAGAATCTCTAACCTCTTCAATTTTTTGGAAGATATTCATGAAATTCATTTGAGAAAAGTATATAACTCACAAAGACATTTAAAAATGAGCCTCGTTTCAACATTTCAACTCTTCAACGTTTCAACACTGCTAACGGCACGTTGGCAGTTGCCATTTCTGATCTTATTTTTTGTCTCTGTTGCATTTTGTCACGCTGCAGAAGAGTACTCTCCATTCCCAACAGCCGTCAGCATTAATGAGCCTGCTGATATGGATGATAGTTTTAATCCAGAAGATGCAGGCAATCGTTTTATTTCTCCCTACGATGCTATGGCTAACATGCCCCATAATGTCATGGAGTTTGAACATGCGTCAGGAAATTGGGAGGGAGGGCGCGATTTTCTAGATCGTCATGGTGTTGAAATTTCACTTACCTACACATCTGATATGGCAGGCAATCCTGTTGGAGGCATCAACCCTCACGGCTTTACTTATTGTGACAACATTGCTCTTGGACTCCTTTTACAAACAGAAAAACTTTTTGGATGGAAAGATGGTTATTTTATGATGAGTGTTCTGCAACGTGATGGACTGAACCTTTCTCAAAAAAATATTGGCAATCAATTTACTGTCCAACAAGTTTTTGGCGGACCAACCTTTCATTGGTATGAGCTCTCTTATGAGCAAAAGTTTTTTGATGCTCATGCAAGCGTGAAGTTGGGCCGCATTGCAGCAGGTGATGACTTTGCTGTTTCTCCCCTTTACTGGCTTTATATGAACAATGGTATCGATGGCAATCTCCAAGCGCTTCCTGTCAATGGCCTTTTCTCTACTTATCCCAATACCGTTTGGGGAAGCCGACTTAAAGTTGATCTCACGTCAACGACCGTTGCCCGTTTGGGAGTCTATCAGGCTACGCCGTTGAATTCGATTAACGGATTAAATTGGGATTTTTATCCGAGCAATGGAGTCATGCTTCTTGGACAATATAGTTGGAATCCTGAGTTTTTTCATCCTTCCTCCGCCTCTTTGGAAAAAGAAACTGCTGCTGCATTTTCAGATTCTTCTTCGAACAAGAACATCAACAAACCCAGTGCCCGCGGCCTTGATGGCCATTACTGGATGGGAGGTTATTATTCGACGATGGAATATTCTCAATTTAACAGCAGCACCATGCTTCCAAATGCCTACGGTTTTTATTGGCACGCCGATCAAACAGTCTATCGAGTAGATTCTATCAGCGACAAAGGACTTATTCTTTGGAGCGCCTACGCCTTGTCTCCTCAACAAAATGTTTCGAAAGTTCCTTTCCAGGTCAATGGAGGTGCGATCTACACAGGCCTCATTCCAGGGCGTGACAATGACGCGACCATCTTGGGTTTTATTTATGGAAACTTTAGTTCTTCGTACGCTGGAGCGCAGCAAGCAGCAGGCAATGGAAGTCCGAACTACGAACTCGTTTATGAAGCCGGCTACCGAATCAACTTCACTAAGTTTGCCTATTTTCAACCCGACGTGCAATGGATCATCAATCCCAGCGGCCTCGGAAGCACAGCCAATGCGCTTGTCATTGGCGCGCAGACGGGAGTGATTTTTTGACATCGCAACGCGATGGCAAAAAATCAGTAAAGAGTAAAGGGTGAAGCGTAGCTGGCGCAATTAATGATACTCCATTTTCTAAGTATTTTCCTGCGCTTTTCAGGCTACAAAAAATTATTCTCAAACAACTGATTCTATTTTCGATCTTAAAACACCCTTCACCCTTCACTCTTCACTCTTTACTTGCCGCCGGCCGGCGGCAATGGAATATACTTCGCTCTCCAGGTTGGATGCTTTGCAGAACCATCTGAAATATATTCAAGAAGTTTGCTCACCGGAAAAAAGATGATCCCGGGAATCCCACGGACATTGAGTCGGACGCTCATGTTCATGCGGTCTTCCAAATAAAAAATATCGCCCTCTCCAATCATCGTAAACGCGGCGCTTTGAATCGAAAGATTTTTGGTGTTGATGACTCCTTTCTCTAAAGTGAAGTCAGCGGTAGCACGATTCGCGGCCTGATAACCTAATCCTGGAATGACATCGTTCATCAAAATCGAAAGCGGTCCAAAAATCGGCATCGCATAGACACTCCCATCTTTAATCAGCATGCGACCATTTCCTTTCATGGCGTAGTCATCGCCAGTGATGGTGGTGAAATGATAGTCGCCGCTCATTTTTCCCTGCGAGGTCTCATAGTCGAAATAAAGTTTTGTCAAACTTTTGAAATCAACATTATCCAGCGTCACATCGGCTGCATAGCTCCCATCTCCAGGCACAATGGAGACTCTGGCATTAATTCCAGCCGTGCCACCAAACAGCGAGGCATGCGGAATGTCGACAAGCAGATCTTGTTTTTTGATAAGGACAGTTCCTGCAACTTCTCGAAACACGAGATTTTTTTTGAGGAGCGTGTAATCGAGCCCTTGCGGCGCTCGCAATTGTATTTTAAAATTATTTTTCTGCGGATCCTTCAGCCCCAAAACTCCTGAAATATCGGTCACCGGCGGCTGATGGAAGCGATATGCCAACAGAGATTCGGCAATGTGCGGATCAATCCACATCAAGATCGGAACGGGATCTAAATTAGAATGAACTCCAGGAAATCGCACTTCTTGATTTTTGATATCGTAGATGCAACTTCCTTCGGCCTTGGTCTCTCCAATTTTTGTTAAAATATTTTGAAAAGTGAAGGCTCCTTCTTTGAGTTGAAAATCAGCACTCACTCCATCGACCCACGCATTGCACATCGAAGAACGACCTAGCTTCAGCGTTCCAGCTCCTTCCCATGAAAATGGCGTTCCCTCAGACGATGTTCCTTCAAAGGTAAGATTCAACGGCTCTTTAAAATTCATAACGGCAAGTGTTTTTTGTAAACCTCCTCGTGCTGCAGGCTCCAGTAGTTGTGGGAGCAATGTCAGATTGATCCTGGCTCGTTGATCATGAGGAGCCGCCATGAAATCAACATGGAGAGAGCCTGGAGCACCAGCGGCATCGAAATCTCTCATGAGAAAAGTCCCATGATCAAAAATAGCTCCAGCAGTGAGGTGATCCATCGGCACCCCTCTATAAGAAAATGGGCCTGATTGCATATGGACTTCTCCATGCAATACTGGTGGCGCTGTTTTCCAATCAGCACCTACGGTTCCTTCCAAGCGCGGAGGCTCTTTCCAATGCCAATCCTCGGCAAAAAAATCTTTTTTTAAAACAAGGCCAGCGACACTCACAAAATCAGAGCTTCCAGAAAAATTGACCTGCGCCTCTTGTTTTTGAAAATCAACATTTCCCCAGCTATGCATCTCCCCAAGACGATCTTCAAGAATGAGCTGCTGGAGCTTTAAGACTTGATGTCCATACTCCATGTCCACATCAATGTTATTGAAAGACCATCCTTCATAACGAAACGCTCCTCCACGGAACGTGATCCGATCAGCACGAAGGCTCTCTAGATGGGTTAAATCGCCATTGACTTCCATTTCCAAAGTAGGAGGCGCCTCTTCCCACTGCAGCCGCTTTAAGTTTTCCTGAATCATGACAATAGTTTGAGCAATCTTACCAGGGCCTTCACTCGGAATCGGATTAGGTGAAAATGTTTTTGGATTCAAAAAATTACCACGCGCGCGAACATGAATCCCACAAAGATGAAACTTCGCATCGCTCAACGTGATTTGTCCTGGAGGAGAGACGATTGTCGCCTCTACGTGATCGAGCTGCAATCGAGGCTCCTGCTCCCGCCCAAGAGGAATATCAATGTTGGCGTGATGCAATTGAAACGATTCCACTTCGATCTTTCCATGAGCGAGGGCCGCCAGCTGCGGCAAGATCGTCACTCGATTGGCATGCACCAAGAGGCGATGCGTTTCATTGTGTTCCAAAATCCGAAGATCAGTTGCCTTCAAGCCTGCGCGCAAGGTGAAAGAAAGACGCCCCACTTTCACATCATAAAATTCTCCTGAAAGAGCCTTCTCCACACTGTGACGAATTCCATTTCCGAGCCCATGAAAATGAGCGATCAGCAATAAAGAGGGAATGCCAATAATAATAAAAATGGCAAGCCCTTGCAGCACCTTCGCAATGAGATGTCGCAAGACAATCTCAACATGATACAGGCATGATTTTTTTTCAGCATCTGTTTTAAGATCTCGATTTTTTTGTTTCACATTAGAGGTGGGGCGTGGGGTAAGATTTTTGATTATAGGCTATAGAAAAATCTCATTCTACTATTTCTTTTGTACTTTTTGTCTTCTTTGTGACTATTCTTTTTTCATGGAAAATAATATTACAGTATCTGTCGAAAAATTTGATGTCAGAAGCACATCGAGAGATGTTCCTAATCAGCCTGTTGTTTCTTCTACAGGAAAATTAGGAACCAGTTCTATCAGTCAAACTGCTCCAGATACAAGGCGCCTTAAGGATCAGACTATGTACCAACAGATGGAGGCTGCTGGAGAAGCTCGCTTTAATAAGGGGATCGTTCCTCTTCCCCCTACGATTTAAGGTTAACCTCCACTCATTCGGCAAAAAAAAGACTACATCAACGACTGCGGATCGACATCGATGGTCGTGATGATGCCACTTGGAAAGGAAGTCTTTTCCAGAACAGATCGAAGAGCAGTGCCCATTTTTTTGGCAGAGCTACCTTTAAGAGCGATATGAAAACGATATTGCCCATGGGCTCGCTCTAAGGGCGCTGGCACAGCCTCTCCGACTGCCACTTCTGGAGGTAATGTTTGGCGAATTTTCTTCTGAAGAGCTGCTGCAAAAAAAGATGCACGCTCTTGAATTTTTCCACGCACTTGAACCAAGATCATCCGTTGGAATGGCGGATAGCCAAACTGTTTTCGTAACGCAATCTCTTGGTCAAAAAATCCATGATAGTCGTGATGGCGTGCAAATTGAATCGAAGGACTCACTGGCGTGTAGGTCTGAATCATGACCTCGCCTTCGCGATCTCCGCGGCCAGCGCGGCCAGCGACTTGAGTCAAAAGCTGAAATGTTCGTTCTCCGGCCCGGAAGTCAGGAGCATGTAAACTCGTATCGGCATTGATAATTCCTACTAGCGTCACATTGGGAAAATCGAGACCCTTCGCGATCATCTGCGTTCCAATTAAAATATCGATCTGCCGACTCCGAAAGCGGTCCAATGTTTTTTGAAAAATTCCTTTTCCTTTCATCGTATCGGTATCCATGCGGGCCAGACGCGCTGCTGGAAAGGCCTGCTGAATGGCCGCCTCGACACGCTGCGTTCCCATGCCGCGTTGCAAAATTCCAGGATCGCGACACTCGGGACAAACCGTCGGTAATTTTTTCGTAACGCCACAAAGATGACAAACCAACGTATTGCTCGTGCGATGAAAGGTCAGCGCCAAACTGCAGTGAGGACATTCGCAGACGTGGCCACATTGCTGACAGAGGAGCGAACTGGCAAAGCCGCGTCGATTGAGAAAAAGAATCACCTGCTCTCCCAGCTCCAATCGAGCTGTAATTGCCTGACGCAGCGGAAAAGAGAGAACACCATCGGCCTGTTTGCCCCGCACTTGCAAACGAAGATCGAGCACGCGTACGAGCGGCATCTTTTGATGATCGGCACGCAGTGGCAATTCGAGCAAGCGATACTTAGCACCTGGGTTCTGCGTGTTGTAAAAACTTTCCATCGAGGGCGTCGCACTCCCCAAGACGATGGGGCATTTTTCTAAATGAGCCCGCATCACCGCAACATCGCGAGCATGATAGCGCGGTGACTCTTCCTGCTTGTAGCTTCCTTCGTGTTCTTCATCGACAATGATGAGACCGAGATTTTGCAAGGGAGCAAAGACAGCACTGCGCGCTCCAATGGCAATCCGTGCCTCTCCTCGATGCAAGCGCAACCATTCTTCATGACGCTCTCCTTCGGAAAGATGACTGTGCAACACTGCAATAAGGCGTGTCCCCATCGTTGTTTCAAAACGACTTCGAAAACGTTCGACTGTCTGTGGAGTGAGTGCAATCTCGGGAACCAGCACCAGCGCTGATTTGCCGAGAGCCAACGCTCGTTCAATCGCGCGCAAATAGACTTCAGTTTTTCCACTCCCGGTAACTCCATGCAAGAGGAAAGGAAGAGAAGAAGATTTTTTTTCGCTTATGGAATCCAATTCTTCATAAAGAACCTGAATTACTTTTTCTTGATCGCTATTCAATGTTGGCGGCGGAGAAGAAAGAACTTTTTCTCCAGCAAAAGGATCGCGAGCACAAACTTCTTCTTCGATCAGAATCCATCCTGCTTTAGCCAATGCTGTCATGGAAGAGGCACTAACGCCAATTTGCTCCAAGAGAGCAGTGAGTGGAATTTTTTCGTTCGCTTTTAAAAGCGCCTCTATAATTTTTTGTTGCTGTGGTGCTCGTCGCTGCAACCCCTCCCACTCAACACCGGAGGCTTGTTTGATCAAAGAAACAACACGTCGTATTTTCTTAGCAATGGAATCGTCTCGAATCGTTCCAGGAAGAAACGAGCGCAAGACCGTATGCAATGGCGTTACATAATAATTGGCCATCCAGCGAGCTAACTCCAAAAGGCAAAGGGAAAGCAATGGCGCCTCTTCCGAAACCAATAGCCTGGAGATAGTTTTCACATGAGGAAAAGCGCTTGTTGCTTGCAATTCCAACACCGTTCCAAAAACTTCTTTGTTCCGCAGCGGCACGGCCACACGCCCTCCCACAGCGACTTTGCCGCGGTATTCTTCAGGAATAGAATAATCGAGAATCGTTCCTTCCGTGCGATCGATGAGAATGCGGGCGATGGAAGACATGCCTATAGGCTACAGGCTACAGACTGCAGGCTACAGAAAAATTCACTCCAACGGACTGCCTGCCACAACACTTCCAATCACACGACTATTGTTAAGCTGCTGCGGCAAGAGGATGACTCCATCTCCACCGCGATGGATGATGACACAGCCTTGATTGCCGTACGGCTTGACAGCGGGATCGAGCGTGATCGTAGTATTGGCGGCGCTCCCATGAACGGTGGCATTACGCGTGATCAAAAAAATCGCATCGCTCTCGCTGTTTTCTTGCACAGGATAAACTTTGAAGGCTGTTTCTCGCGCGGCCGTCGGCAGAGTTGCAACCTGGACCCCAGGCGCTGAAGAGAGTTTACAAAACTCATTGGTCGAAGCATATCCGGAACAGAGCGCTGTCGCCCAGATCGAAAAACTCGGCACAGCCCCATCTCCAGGCCATCCGGAGCCGGTAGAGCCAGCAATCGTTGCATCCATGGCCATGGATTGCGTCGCCATATAAAGTTGGTTGCCATTGCTTAATGTCTGTGTCATTTGCCCTTTGGTAAGCACTTTTAAAATATTTGGTAACGCCAATGAAGTGAGGAGAGCAATGATGGCGACGACGACAAGGAGCTCGATGAGGGTGAAGCCATCGCTACGCGATGGCTTCGCCGCCTTCGCGGGGACAAGGTTGCAGAAGTAGTTCTTAGTTGGTAGTTCGTAGTTATTAACTTGGCGATTCATCAGAAAAGTAAAAAATAAGGCATTCCAAAAATTCAAACTATTGCTAGCGCATTTCGAATTTTTTTTGCCTCTTCGGTCGTGAATCGCGTATGGCGCCTTAACTTACTTGCTAAGGTGTGTTTGTTAATTCCGCTGAGGCGTGCCAGCTTCGAAATGTTTAATAAAGGAGCAAGGCGTGTGATTTCTTCTGCCGCTATATCAGGCTCAGGAATGGGATCATCATGACGCTTGGCTGATTCTAACCATAGCTCCATAGCTTCACGAATATTTAGCGCAGCACTTTCATAGCTATGACCATGGGCAACGCAGCCAGGCAAAGAGGGGACTTCCGCGATATAAGCTTTATCTTCATCGCTCCAATAAATTTTTGTGAGGTATTTCATGGATTTAATAAATTTCGAATTTGCCGAATATAAACTGACTTTAAATCACTCCCGTGGCACGGAAGGACCATCTTTCGACCATCACTATGTCGAAAGATTTGGTGGCTTCCCTTGCCTCCATCTAAAATAAATCCTTCTCTCTTTAAAACATAAACGGCTTCCTGAAAACTGATATTGTTATCTGATTGGCCGCTTAAAATTTTCGCGAGAGTTTTTTCAGATTTGCTCATTTGAAATAATGGAGATAACAACCTGAACAAAAATTCGTGCATCGTCAATAGATTTTCTATGCCATTTTTAAATACAATGTACTTAACGGTGGAAGATCTATCACAATGGAGTTCCAAAAGCGATGAGAATGTTGGTGGTCAGCATCGATAGTCGGCGGAAGATACGCCCCACTCCCACCAAAACAACCTGCATCGCTATTGAAAATAATTTCGTATTTTCCATCATGAGGCACACCGAGACGATAGTTGTAGCGCACCACCGGCGTGGCATTGACGACGACGATGATGCCGGAACCACCAGGAGATTTTCGCAGAAAACTCCAAATACTATTTTCCGCATCATTAAAATCAATCCATTCAAATCCTGCCCCCTCGTCATCGAGCAGCCAAAAGGCAGGCTCTTGACGGTAGAGCTTGTTGAGTTCTTTGACGAGAAGCTGCATCCCATGATGTGGTGCGTACTGGAGCAAGTGCCAATCGAGGCTTTGGTCATGATTCCATTCGCGCCACTGAGCGATCTCACCTCCTTGGAAAAGTAATTTTTTTCCGGGATGTCCCCACATCCAGGCAAAGAAGAAACGCAGGTTGGCGAATTTTTGCCAATCATCCTCCGGCATTTTATTGAGGAGCGATCCTTTGCCGTGCGTTACTTCATCATGACTCAAAACCAGGATGAAATGTTCGTGGTAGGCGTAGAGCATCGAGAAGGTGATGTCTCCTTGATGATATTTGCGATGAATGGGCGGACGACTGATGTACTGCAGCGAATCATTCATCCATCCCATGTTCCACTTAAAACCAAAACCAAGCCCCCCATCGTACGTCGGCTTAGAAACAGCCGGCCACGCCGTCGACTCTTCTGCAATCATCATGATTCCAGGATGCCGCTCATAGCAGATTTCGTTGCAGCTTTTAACAAAATCGACCGCCTCTAAGTTCTCGCGACCTCCAAAGATATTCGGCGTCCACTCTCCCTCCTTACGGGAATAGTCAAGGTAGAGCATCGAGGCCACCGCATCGACTCGCAATCCATCGATGTGATATTCTGAAAACCAATAGAGCGCATTCGCGATGAGAAAATTCCGAACCTCATGCCGCGCGTAGTTAAAAATGAGCGTTCCCCAATCGCGATGCTCGGCGCGGTTGGGATCTTCATGTTCGTAGAGCGCCGTTCCATCAAATTGCCGCAACCCATGAGCATCGCGAGGGAAGTGGCCTGGCACCCAATCGAGGATGACGCCGATTCCAGCTTGATGAAAACGGTCGACGAGCTGACGGAAATCATCTGGCTTTCCAAAACGACTGCTAGGCGCAAAAAAGTTAACGACTTGATATCCCCATGACCCTTCAAACGGATGCTCCATCACAGGCATGAGCTCGACGTGCGTGAATCCCATTTCTTTCACATAGCTCACCAACTGATCGGCAAGCTCCAGATAGCTAAGAGGACGATTGTTTTCTTCCGGCACACATCGCCACGAACCAAGATGAACTTCGTAAATGGACATCGGCTTGTGATATCGATCTTGAGAGGCTCGCGAGGTCATCCAGTCCTGATCACTCCATTGATAACGACCGAGATCATAAACCATGCAGGCCGTGCGCAAGTCATGCTGCGCGAAAACTCCATACGGATCGGTTTTTAAAAAAAGGTCGCCGTGTGGCCCTCGAATTTCAAATTTGTAGTGAACTCCTTCAGCCACTTCCGGAATAAAAATTTCCCAGACGCCGGACGAGCCGAGACGCCGCATCAAATGAAAGCGGCCATCCCAATTGTTAAAATCGCCAACCACGCTCACGCGCTGCGCGTTGGGAGCCCAGACCGCAAACCCAGTCCCAGCGACCCCTGCAACCGTACGAGGATGAGCCCCGAGATGCTTGTAACTTTCCCAATCGCGTCCCTCCGCATGAAGATAGAGATCGAGATCGCTGATTTGCGGATCAAAGGCATACGGATCGTGCAACCGCCTGGTGCCTTGCTCCGTCGTGATTTCTAGCACATAGGAGTCAGTCCCATAGTTCATTAATTTTGGTGCCAGTCCATTAGATTTGGGGTCTGACCCTAAATATAACGATCTATGGGACTGACCCCTAATTGGAATAATCAACTCGAACAACCCTCGCTCTTCGACGCAGGGAAGATCAAACTCTCCCCACGACGCAATCCATTTCACTTTTTGCGCTCCAGGAGACCAAACCCGGAGAATCGCTTCCGAGGCCGACACCGGACAGAATCCCAAAATCCGATGCGGATCGCTATGCCTCAGCTCGAGCAGCGGATAGAGATCGGTGTCGGGAAGGAGAGATCGTAGGTTTGGTAGATTGGTTTTCATGCGCTTGAAGTCGGCATAAAATCTGCCGAGCAAGGCGATGGTATTAACGCAAAAAATTAAATAGTGCTAGCTTTTAAACAGAGCTCTTTGTTTTACTTAAACGCTCATCATATCATGGCAAGTGAAATAGCAACAGTAGTTCAAAATTTTGGCTCCACCATTGGCTTGGTGGCTGATCTTGATTTATCGAAGAATGGAACGATTCGACTCAACCTTACAGAAGATTTTGGAATCGATTTTGAAGAAGATCCTAATGGAAAAACGGTTTGGATTTATTGCGATCTCTTTCCAGGAGCTGATAAGACCCAGCAGGAAGTCCTGTTTCAATTGTTGCGCTTGATGTTTACTCATCATAGGACCTCCGATGCCCACCTCACGATCGATCCCAAGGGATTTTCCATCATGCTTGTGAGTTCGTTTTCTTGTAATAGCACAACCGCAGAGACTCTCCCCCCTGTAGAACGACTCGATGAGCATCTCAAAAACTTTGTCGCACTTGTCGAAGCGCTTCGTACTGCAGCTAACGAGAAATAAAATTCCAACTGAGCTTTTAAACATTTAACTTTTTATTGTTATGTTTGCATTCAACCTATTCGGCAGGCAATCATCGGCTACAGCCAAACTTAAAACTGCTGACGATCCGCCCACCCAAGCAACTAACCAAAAAGCTGCGTCTGATGACAGTTTGAACCGCCGCTTCCCTGGTATGAGGGTGCTCGCCTCCTCCATTAGAAGTCTCACTGCTGTCATCGCTTCAGCAGCTGATAGTGCTATTCAAGGTTTTTTTTTGTTAGCATATCGCCCTTTTAGTACAAGAATTGATGATCTAACAGCCACTCGAGTAGACCTGGCCCCAGATGCTAAAAAGCTATTTGAGAAGGGGGACATAAGAGAAACAGCTTCTATAGAAGGGGTCTCTCAAAAATATAAACGACAGGATGATGAATCAGCTGGCCCAAGTCAAACGCAAACCGTCCTAACAACTGAGATGAAAAGCACCGCTGAGATGAAGATGATGATTGATCATGATATGAACTATCATGAAAGATTGATGCCTTTAGCATGCGCGCAATTTTTTGGAGAAAAGGATAGGGGGAAATTATTAGAACAGGGATTGTACAAACCAAGCACACAACGAAAATATTTAGAACAAGGACTTGAAGAAATTGGAAAGGGAATTGCAAAATATGAAAAGCTAGAAGCCGAACTTACTCCTATGGAGGGCCTATCAGAGGAAACGCGTTCGGCGTTAAGAACCGCTACAAATCAACTTTCCGAAGAGATCGGCAGGTATAAGAACCAATTTACTGCTTTGGAGGAGCAGTTAAAAGATCCTTCTCTAGCTCAAGCTCATCGCTCGGCAATCAATGCTACGTTGAATCTTCTCACATCACAACTTGAAGTAGCGGAGGCAAGATACGCTGCCCTGCTTCCTTATGCCAAGACAGATGAAGAGCTGAGCGGTTCAGGAGTTCCGCTTAATATAAGTGACCTAAAAGAAATGATTCAAACACAAAAAGCTGCTCTGATTGAAAAGCAAACCTCTTTTCAGGAGTATAAAACATGGCCTCCCTACCAGTTAGCAGCTGTTGCTAAAGCAGACGCCTTGATTATCTCGAAGAGGAGAACTCTTTTCAGTTGCCAAACAGAGCTTAAACAAACAAGTAAAACATTGGATGATTTGCAGAAAAAGTTACAAGAAGAATTAAAGGAGCTCGATAAGTCATCCCTAACGCCAGGCTATGTTGACTTGCGTTCTCTCATTAAGAAGGAAAAAGAACTTGTTGAAATCCAAGAAAAAATAGGCCCGCTTCAACAGAAAAAAAGCAACCTATGCAGCGAAGAAAAAGGCCTCCGCGCTGATCTTAATACAATTCAAAGTGAGGTACGAAAGCTTACCGACAACGCTCGTGGGGCGGGATGGGATCAACCAAGCTGTCAAGCAATACTGAATTCTGTTAATAAAAAGGATCCAGAATCGATTCAGTTTGATCGAATCCACGTTAAAGTGAATGGAAAAATTCTTCCTTTAAAAGGCTCACAATCTGAGGAGAACTTTCAAATTTTTAAAGTAGCTCTTCTAGAATTAACTTCGTCAAAAAAGCCTCCGCTTGAGATCTCTGATGACCAAATCAAAGAAATGATCACGCTTTGTAGTTGTGAAAAAACAGCTGAAGGGTTTCCTGCTGGCAGTGCGGGATCTGGTGATAATTTGCCCGCATTTGGGGTAAAGGAGCCTCTTGTTCCTGGAGAAATTGATTGTTATGAGATTGTCATCCCAGATGATGAACCCAGTTCGATTGATTTTCAGCTTCGTTCAGGAAGAGCACTCTTACCAAATATTCAATATCAAGGGGGCTCTCAAGATAAAGAACAAGAGCAGCTCATTCTCCTTCGCCATAAAGATGGAGGTGCTCCTCCCGACGATTTTCAGCAGTTCGAACGATCATGTAGTTTTACCTATCGTTACACCCCAAAGACCATGAGAGATGGAGAAGCCCTCAATATGGAACATGGCAATCTAGGTTTGATTAAATCTCAACAAGCATTTTGGCCGATATCGTCTACAGAAATTCGTAGACTTACCGCCCCATTGCCCGACCCCATCTAACAGCAATTTGCCACAACTCTCAATGATCCGAAGACACGCGCATCATCAGAAACGGCGATTGAACTTCATGAATGGGACTCAAAAAAAGGAAATGTTGTTGCGCAGGATGAAAAACTTCCTGCTATTTCAAAACAGCTTTACCATGATATGGATCGTTTTAAGTTCTCTCTGCTATCTGAAAGAGGAGAACTCACTCCTCTCTATGATCGCAGTACAAACGAGAGAAGCCAAGTTCTGCGAACAACAGAATGGGAGGCCATGATTGAAACAGAAAAGGAGACTGCTGCTAAAAAATTCGTCGCTTTTGTGGGGGATGACGCCAAAGCCCTCGCCATTTCTAAGGTTATGAACCAACAATTGATTTTTGCGACGCTCACAAGGGTGACGAAAACTACTGACGGTCCTTTGCAATTACTAAATCATGGCGGCGGCGAGCCTATTGGACCGGTGTCCATTGCTTATACCTTGTTAAAATCTCCAGAAGACAATCTTATCATTCGTGTTAACACTCAACAAAAGCCGCGATTTTTCCTTCCTGCAGGAAAGACTGATCAAATAGAACTCGACTCTCAAAAAAGTTTTGTCAACTTCTATTACGATCTCACCTGTCATTTCGATGCTGAGGGCAATCTGTCCATCATGCCAGGGCCGATTAATTGTAACTACCACCTTGAACAAGGAAGTAACGGACTCGGTTAGTCTAAATGGTGAAGCATCCTAACTAAAGCCGCCCTCACAGCATCCATCGGGATCAGAGCCATCTCCTTTTCATGACTTGCAGGCACGACTTCCGGCCGTGGCAGCTCCACGATTTCATGGCCGGGAGAAAAATCTAACGGTCCGCAGACCGCAGCGGGGCTCTCATAATGCAAAAGGGCGAGGGTGGGACAGCCGATGGCAAAACCGAGGTGCATCACGCCGGTATCGGTGCTGACGAGGAGTGTTGCGCCATCGAGGAGTGAAGCCGTTTCTTCGAGGGTTGTTTGCTCCACAAGGTTAATAACGTTCGGGCAAGCTGCTGCAATGGCTTGACCAGCCTCACGATTGTCGTGACCGCCTGTTAAAATCACGCGGTGCGGGTAATGTGCCTCAATCCATTGGATTGCCTCAACATACCTTTCAATGGGCCAGTCACGCCAAGCCCGCGTTTTTCCTCCTCCTGTCTGCATGACGAGGTAAGGCTTTGCGAGTAATTGAGGAAACCGTTGCCGCAATGCGATCACTTCTTCCGGTTTCACTTGATAGATCATTCCTTTCACCGGAACACCCCCTGCTCGCTCTGCTACTTTTAATCCTGTCTTCACGATGTGCGGCTCGTTGCGCGTCATGACAGGATGCGAGAGGAGAAAAGCCATCGCGCGACATTCCTCTTGAGAACCGACGAAGGCCCGTCGATTGAGCAGGTACCCCAGCGGAACGGCTTCTGCATTGAGATGCAGCCCGATCACGAGATCGGGACGCTGGCGCCAGAAGCGCTTCAACAGGCGCAGCTGAGACAGGGGAGATTTACTCAGTGGAATAATCTCGTCAACATGGGGATGGTGAGAGACCACGGACCTGCGCCGATGATGGGAACAAACGATGATCTTTGCTGCTGGATAAGCTCGATGCAGGCTTTCTATCGCAGCAGAATCGGCAAGGGCATCTCCAATCCCCGTACTGCTAAAAATTAAAATGGAGTGCGGATCTGCAGGGAGCGGTTTTCCTTCCGCTGGAAAAAATAAAACAACCCCTCGATAAAACCATCTATTTAAAAATTGAGTGATGTCGTTCCACATGGGAAAAAAGTTGCCAGTTGTCAGTTGATTTTTAGCTCGTCAGTTAATTTTCAACAAACCTCTCTTCCGGACGAGTGACACAATGCTAGCGACAAATATTTTGGTATCGATCTTAATTTTCTGACAACTGACAACTTCTTCCGCCCTTCCCCCTTGACGGTGGCGACTTTTGACGTATGTTACTTAGAGCATCCACGAGAGAGCACCGTATATTTTATTTTTGTAGCTGTCCGCATCAGTCATAATAAGTCCCTTTTTTAATTAAAAAAGATATGCATCTCTTAAAAAAAATTTCCTTTTTATTTCTTTTTGCACCTTTCTTAAATGGGGCTTCCTCGACGCCTAAGCCCAATAATTCTGCCTTCCGAGATACCGCTTCTGTAACTATTTTAGATGATGGCTCAAAACATGAAATCTCTCCTTTAAAAGGAAATATCCAGATTGTTGGAAGGCAACTGCAGATTAATGGGCAACCTTTTATCATGAAGGGCATTTGTTATAGCCCTGTTCGCAAAGGAGCGACTTATCCCGAGGGTCTTATTATCAATAATCCCACTGATGACGACTTAGCAGTCATTGAAAAAGATTTTCAAATGATGCATGCAGCTGGAATCAATACCATACGCACTTATCAACCGTTACTAGACCCACGCATTTTGGACCTGTTGACAAAATATAAATTGCGAACCATTGTCCCTGTTTTTAATAATCACCTAGAGACTGTTAATAATGTAGAATCGACCATTTCGGCGTTAAAAGATCATCCCTCCACCTTAATTTGGGAAGTGGGAAATGAATGGAATTATAATTTTTTCTATAGTCAAACTGCTTCTAATCCTGAAGGCATTGGTTTACCTCAATCCGTTACTTTATTAGAAAATGTTGCTCACGTTGTAAGATTAATGGATAACACGCATCCCCTCAGTACGGTTCTGGGGGATCTGCCTCCACCAACCGCTGATATTTGGCCCCAACTCAATCTCAAAGGAATTGATCTTTTTAAAGAAATCGATCTTTATGGAATCAATGTCTATTCCGGTATAACTTTTGGCGACCGCTTAACTCGATGGATCAGCACGAGCGCCAAGCCGCTTTATCTCGCAGAATTTGGAACCGATGCCTACAACATTAATATCGGCCCTGTCGATCCAACAACAGGCAAGCCAACTGGAGGTGAAGATGACACGACTCAGGATGCTGTGATTGATTCCTTAATTAACGAAGTTCTTAACAATCTTTCTGCGCTCAACCCAAATAATGTTCTTGTCGGCGGCAATCTTTTTGAATGGTGTGATGAATGGTGGAAACCTAATGTTCCTCCTCCTGGCATTCCTGATCCTCCTGACTCTCATGCACCGGGTGGAACTAGCGGGCCTTCTCTTGACCATGCCTTGAATGAGCGATGGTTTGGCATTCTTGATATCGATCGCAATCCTCGGCCTGCTTATTACACACTTCAAAAAATTTACTCAAACTCATTATAATTGAGCTCCATGAAATTAAAATCCTTCTTCCAACCCCTCCTCTGCTTGCTCCTTGTAACCTTCATTTTTGTGGCGATCGGACGCCACAAGCAAGAGCGCTTGATTACCTTTTTTGATAAATGCACGCATCATTTCTTTCATGGCGAATCCTCTTCGCTGACAGGCAATATCAAAATTGCAGGCCGGCAACTCATCGTCGATGGAAAACCTTTTATCATGAAAGGAGTTTGTTATAACCCCGTCCGCAAAGGCGGTACGCATCCTTCCGGCCTTATCACCTTGAATCCAACAGCGGAGGACCTCGTTGCTATTGAAAAAGATTTTCAAATGATGCATGAGGCTGGAATTAATACGATTCGCACTTATGAGCCGCTTTTAGACAAACGAATCTTAGACCTTTTGGTGAAGTATCAATTGAGAACCATTGTTCCAGTGGTCAATTATCATCTCGCTCCTTTTCAGAAAGTTAGCTCCATTGTGCTGCGTCTGAAAAACCATCCCTCTACTCTCATTTGGGAAATTGGAAATGAATGGAATACAAACTTTTTTTATAGTAAAAATGTTGATCCGAAAAATCCTGAGGGCCTCGGATTTGATGAATCTCTCCGCCTCGTAAAAAATAGCGCTCGTTACATTAAGCTTCTTGATACAACACATCCTGTGAGCACTGATATTGCAAGAAAAGCGCTCAAAGATGAAGCCATCTGGACAACGCTACAGCATCTCAAATCGATCGATCTTTTTGGTGTGAATATCTACCATGGATTAGATTTTGATCATCGCTTGGAACAATGGGCATCCCACATGACAAAGCCACTCTATATTGGAGAGTTTGGAGCAGATGCTTTTAATACCACAATCAACGCCGAGGATGACGCATCTCAAGAAGTCGCGACTCGCAGCCTTGTCACCGAAATGCTCAATAACTTGTCTGCGCTGAATCCTAATCATGTTTTGGTTGGCGGGTGTATTTTTGAATGGAATGATGAATGGTGGAAAGATCCGGCGACGGCTCCAGATGTTCATTCAACGCACGGCATTACGGAACCAGGCGAAGGCCCTTATCCTGATTATGTTTTTAATGAAGAGTGGTGGGGCATTGTTGATATTGACCGCAACCCGAGACCGGCTTACAACACGCTGAAGGAATTGTATTCTAAGAAGTAACTTTATCCGTTCAGCTGAACGGATACGTAACGGGTTACTCGCTACTCGTTACTTTTCCTATTCAGCCAGTTGTTATCAAGCACGCTTCCAGTTAGCTGAATGGATACAACAATTTCAAGTTAAAATAATTTAAGTTGAAGAATTGTGCAGATCGTTTTACGTTTCGATCTCTTTTATTTTTTCAACTCAACTTATTTTGATCACACCTTCCTCATCGAGTAAAAAACAGTTAACCTCCATGGCGCTTACGCTGCTAATCATCAGCGCCATTGATAATATTAGAAATCTTCCCCAGACAGCTCTTTTTGGAAGCACGTTGATTTTTTTCTTTGTTCTCTCAGCGTTGATGTTTCTTATTCCGGTTGCGCTTGTTTCCGCGCAACTCTCTTCACTATCGCACGAACACGGCGGCATCTACCACTGGGTTGATCGTGGCTTAGGGCCGAAAGTGGGCCTTCTAGCGGTCTGGTTGCAATGGATCAATACGCTCATTTGGTTCCCTTCTATTCTCTCTTTTATTGCAGCAACTGCGGCTTTCTTTTTTAATCCGGAACTGGCCAATAATAAAACCTATTTGATCAGCGTTATCTTGATTGTTTTTTGGGGGCTGACTTTTATTAATCTGGCTGGCGTCCATCGCTCTGCTAAATTTGCGAGTCTTGGCGCGTTCTTTGGAGCGCTTGTTCCTATTATTTTCATTATTGCACTAGCCATCGCCTGGCTCTTGTTAGGACATCCTGTTCAAATTCATCTTCATCTCAATAATCTCTTTCCAAGTTTTAATCATTCTGAAAGCTGGTCCTCTCTGGGCGCGCTCACCGCCATCATGACCTCCTTTTTGGGAATAGAATTGGCTACCGTGCATATCAGCGAAGTGAAAAATCCAAGAACCACTTTTCCAAAAGCTCTCTTCTTTTCAGTCCTGATTATTTTGACCTCGATGACGCTTGGATCGCTTGCCATCGCCCTGGTCATCCCGCTGGACAAAATCAATTTAGTAGCTGGCGTCATGCAAACATTCAGCTTCTTTTTCACGGCCTATCATCTCACCTTTTTGATTCCGTTGGTTGTGTTGATGATCTTAGTTGGAAGCGGCGGTTCCATGATTAGTTGGATTATTTCTCCTGCCAAAGGCCTTCTTCAAGCGGCAGAAAGTGGATACCTCCCTGCGTTTTTTACTGTTCGCAATCGTCATGGCGTCGCTGCCCGTCTCCTCATCGCTCAAGCCGTTGTTGTAAGTCTGGCCTGTTCCGCCTGGGGCCTGATGCCGAGCGTTAATGGCGCCTACTGGCTGCTCACTGACCTCAGTACGCAGCTCTACATCCTCATGTATGTCCTGATGTTTATCGCTGCATTGCGTCTTAAAATAAAAAAGACCGCCTGCATGGATGGTTTTAAAATTCCTGGAGGAACACTCGGAACCGCCATCGTTTGTGTGGTCGGCCTTTTCGGCTGTATCGTAACGCTCCTAGTTGGATTCCTTCCTCCTTCTAGCGTCGATGTTGGAGGAAAAATCCACTACCTCATCACTTTTTCTAGTGGAATGCTTCTCCTCATTGTTCCTGTTGTTTTTTTCTATGCTTATAAGGCGTGGAATCGAGCAAAGTGATGACGCATGCCATTTCCAGAGCTAGAAGAAAAAAAGAAAAAAAGGAAAAGGGGTCGAAAAGGGGTCGGTCCCATAGATCGTTATATTTGGTGCCAGTCCACTAGATTTTAATATCTTTGCGTTGACCCTCTGCTTGATTTTTACGCTCCAATAGTATGGAAATGCGTTCGGTTAGCCGGAGCTTCCTGGTAACGCAGAACGAATCCCCTAAAAACTGAGAGTGCCGTTTGAAAAAACGCGTTTATTTGACCTGCAGCATCGTTTGTTCATGGGGGTGCTATGATCCTATCCTGGAAAATGGCCTGACCGATTTTCATTAAATCATTCTCACATTCAGCGAGTTGCTATCAATATTTTAGCCTCTTCTATGACCGCACTGCAACATTTTCTCTGTAGAAATCGATCAATTTTCTCTGGTTGAAGCAGTGTTCAAACTTGAGCTAGCGCGTGTCTCTTTGCGCTAGCTCCCCACATTACAGGGGCGAGGCAAGCCTCGCCTGTCACTCTTTACCTTCCGATTTTTCGAAGAGGAAGGCCTGAGAGTAGATTGCTTTCTATTTTTTCTAACGATACACCTTTTGTTTCTGGAACAAAAAAGCGGAAAAATAAAACGGCGACTACTGGAAACCAACCAAAAATCAGAAATGTATTTCCATTTCCTAGTTTCGCCAACATCGTCAAGAAAACTCCTCCAAGGATCGCATTAGATGCCCAGTTTGCTGCCGTACTAAAGGTCACACCAAGATCGCGACCACCAAGAGGGAAGATCTCTGAACAGATAATCCAAGTAATCGGTCCAGAGCTCATCGAAAAGCCAATGATGAAGAAAAGTAACGCCAGGATCGCGTAGTAGCCGAGAACAGGTGATTGCGCCAGATCCATATTAAAAAGAGTACCAACGATAATCATCGAAATCCCCGTTACAACAAAGCCGGCATACATCATCGGCTTGCGTCCCAACTTATCGACAAAAGCAATCGCAATAAATGTAGCGAGCAGGTTGGTAGCTCCGACAATCACGGTCCCCCACATCTGGCCTGAAGTGCTGGCAAATCCGGCGATTTTAAAAATACGCGGCGCATAGTACAGCACCACATTGATACCTGTCAGCTGCTGCATGATTTGCAACACAATACCTAGGATAATAGCGCGTCGAAAATTAGAATTATGTAACAACATTTGAAAACCATTCTGCTTTTGTTGAAGGTTTGTTTGAATTTCAATAACTTCACGAGCAATTTCATCTTCAGGCAAAAGCATTTTGCGAAAAACATCGACCCCGCGCTCTTGAAACCCTTTGAGAAAAAGCCACCGCGGGCTTTCTGGAAGAAGCAGCATTCCGAAAAACATTATTCCTGCTGGCACCGCAATAATGCCAAGCATAACGCGCCAATGTCCTCCTACCACTCCAGCAATAGAAGCAGTGGTACCAAAGTACATGTCACTTAAAAAGGCAACTAAGATTCCAAGGGTAATCATGAATTGATACATAGAGACCATCATGCCCCGTACATTCTGCGGAGAAATTTCTGAGAGGTAAAGCGGTGCAGTGAAGGAAGCCAATCCAACTGCAATGCCCAACAAAAATCGAGCGGCAATCAATTGATCGGCAGAGGTGCTCATGGCACAAGCAATAGATCCTACTGCAAAAATAAAAGCGCTGAGGAGCATTGCTTTTTTGCGCCCGAATAGATTGGAAAAAGTGCCAGAAATGAGGACTCCAAATACAGCCCCCCAAAGAGTAGCGCTTACGATCATTTCAATAACATGATCACTAATCTGAAATTCTTTTTGAATAAATTCATTAGCCCCCGAGATGACCCCTATATCAAGCCCGAATAAGAGGCCTGCGAGGGCAGCCGTAAATCCTATAAAGTAGACGATAGCGTTTAGTTTTGAGTTAGATGGTTGCATTCAGATAGGCCAGTCTAAAATGAATCGAAAAGCAAGCTCTTTTTTAATTTTATTTTCCCTCAAAAAAAGAGGGCTTGCCTCCGAAGGAAATTTTTGCTAAACCGCCTGCCTTTTCTCTTGTCACTCTATTTCCGAACGCTTGATTTTTTTGCGCCTCTTTTTTTCTTCTTCGGCCCCTCTGCGAGGCGCTGATTCCAAAAAAGAGCCGTGTCGCTAAACCGTTTTACCAATTGTTGAAACTGCTCCAAAGAGACTCCTTTGAGCTGCTCTTGATAACAAAGAAAGACTGTTAAACTCGCTGGATCTACACCAATTGTGGCACCACCTGTTCCTCCCCATAATAAATTGGCTTCTAACAATTCATCATAAAAGAGTTCACTTTCTTTTGGTTTCAAAACCCCGACCAGGCTTGAAAGAAGAAGCGCATTCTGCTCTTCGTTATATTCGAGATCAATGGTCACCCGATCATCGAAGCGCAACGAACAAAGCCCTTGCGGGTGAGGTTCAAGAGACGAAACCCCAATATTCTCTCCAAACATTTTAATGAGTTTTTGGAAGTTTTCTAGTGACATATCGATCTAGATCCGTGATGAGGTAAAGATAAGTCGGATGTCGATAAATGCAACACCTTGTTATCTGATCCTGCTCTCTTTTTAAAAAGAGCAGGCGCTATCGCAACAGTTAATTGTCGTTGCAGTGCCTCTTTTTCATCAGCATCTTCTATTTTTTCCCCATGTGAATTTAAAACATAGAACGTATCAAAGGCCCCTCCCATCTCAGTGGCTATCCGCGCGAGATCAATAGAAAGCCCCCGCTGACTAAAAACCTGAACGAGATCATAAAAAAGACCTTGCCGATCGGATGCCTCTACCTCCACCAAGGTATAGATTGGATGAGAATGAGAATCGATAACCACTCGTGGCAAAATCATCCCTTCCTCAATCGCCTGGCGCTGGCTCAAGGAATGAGGCTCTGGCTTTTTAAAAATCGGTTTTTCGGTGGTGTTTAAAAATTCTTTGAGGCTTCGTTCCATGGTTCGCTTTTCCTTTTCGTTAACCAAGGAATCTCGACGAACGCTATTCACTCTAAAAATATCTAACGTGAGATGGTCCGTGCGGGTAAAAATGTCAGCCCCGAGAAGATTGATTCCTGCAATCAAGAATGATGCTGCTATTTTTTCGAGAAGATATCTCCGATCCCATCCACAAATCCAAACTTCGGTGTGCCCCTGCTCGAAATGCTCTTTCCAACGAATTTCAGGCTCGATAATATTGGCCTGATTATTTTTAAAGCGTTCAAAAAAAATTCTAAACATTTGTAAATGTTCCGTCAGAAGCTGCGGCTCTATCATTCTAAAATAACGTTCAGGCATCTGATCAAAATGATCTCTAATTTCTTCACTGAATCCAGTTCCTAAAACTCCTCTCGCCTGTTCTTCCATTCCAACGCGGTTGGCATCGATTTTTTTAAAAAAGTGAATTCCTATTTCCAAATAGTTTTTTGTTTTTTCAAAAAGATTCCAAACGAGTTGCTCTTTCCAATCGCTCCATTCAACATCTGCTGTTCCCATGCCATCAGCCAATGTCAAGATCATGAGGGCATGAAGAGTCGGAGTTGTTTGAACTGTTTTTGCGAAATTGCTGATGGTTGTAAAATCTTCTAAATCACGCGAGCGCGCAATGGTTCCCAATTCTCCATGATATTCAACTAAGGTCAACAGGCGCTGGAGACTCTCCCCATGAAGATGAAATCGCTCTGCAATTTTTTTTGCATCTGCAGCACTGGCTTTAGCATGTTCGGAAACATTAGCAGCCTTGCCAGTATCGTGAAGCAACATGCTGAGATAGAGAATAGCTGGATCATCCAGATTTTTAAAAAGTGTGCTGTATCGAAAGATCTTTGGATCGTTACTAAAAAGAAGTTGATCTATTTTTTCGATACAGACTAACGTGTGTTCGTCTGCCGTGTAATGATGATAGAACTCGTGTTGTACGAGGCAGGTTAAAGCTCCAAATTCAGGAAGGTATTTTCCTAAAAACCCAAGATCATGCATGAGTCGGAGGATACGGCCGACTTCTCCCTTGCGAGAAAGAATGAGTAAAAAAATGTTGCGGTTTTCCATTGCTTCCTGAAACCGATGATCTACGAGGAGCAATCGTCGTTTGATAAGGTCGCTCAGCTCTGGCGAAAACTCAGCTCCCCTCATTTGAGCTAAATGAAAGGCCCTCATCATGCGATGTGGTTCTTTATTAAAAATATTGTGATGCTCTGGAAAAATCGTCCCTTTTTTCAGCAAAAAGCCATCTATTTTTTCGACATTAAATTTTTTAGAAAAAAACGACGCAATCACATTCTGCCGTTTCTCTAATAACTTCATTCGTTCAAGAACTAATGAGGTGATGAGATAAATATCTCTTGTTTTCTCATAGTAATCCTTCATGAATGCCTCGCTTCTCTTGAGTATACCTCTTTGAGAATACCCTAAGGCGGTTGCAACGACCCCTTGCAAACGAAGCGTCAACCGATCTTGAGGTCGTTTTTCTTGATCATGCACTTCTTGGCGAACACTCAATAGAAAGGATTCATTTTTTTCCAATTTCCGCCGTTCGCTTTCGCGAAGATATTTTAATTCTACCAATCGAGAAAGCGTGTTGGCTTTGACATAAACATTCGCAATCCAGAGAAGGTTTTGATAGTCCCGTAGACCTCCCTTTCCCGATTTAATATTTGGTTCTTGCATGAATACTGTCTTACCAAATTTTTCATGCATTCGTTGAAGATCCTCTAACCTCCAAGCGACATATTCTTTTTCTTTATTGTAAATACATTTTTTAAAAAAATGTTCTTTAATTTTTTTAAAAACCTTTTTATCTCCTTTTATCAACCTCATCTCCAGCATGGCTGTCTTTGATATCATCTCTTGATTGGCATGGTCAATTGCTTCAGTAAGAGAGCGGGTAGCATGTCCTATTTTTAAACCAAGATCCCATAATGCTATCAAAATGGAGCTAACAATTTTTTCTGTAGTGGGCTTTATTAATTCTGCTTCTTGTAGAAACATAATATCAATATCACTATATGGACTTAATTCTCTCCTTCCATAACCACCTAAGGCAATCACGCAAAAACCTTCATTTTTTAAAGAATTTTTATTTTCTTTGAGAGCCATTTCAAGCAGTTCTCCTATTATAATATCCATTGCATCAGAACGATATTGAGCAATCTCTTTCCCTCTAATTTCTTGTCGATGCCACTTTTTAAGCTGCTGGGTCTCGCTGCTTTTAAATCGTTTCAATATTTTTAATAAAGACTTTGTCGATGTATTCAGCTTGGTATTCTGACTTACCTCTTCTTTAACCTCTTTTATAGAATTCTCAAAAAGATTCCTTTCTTCATTTGAGAGAGAAAAAGAAAATTTCATAACTTTTTAATTTTGATGAATTACAATTTCAACACGCCTATTGAGTCTTTGCTGTTCAATACTTCCATTGCTTGGAACAATAAAATTTTTTTTTCCAAAACCTCTTACTTGAATTTTTGATCCATCGATAAGCTGGTGTGATAATAGCCACTTTTTTATTGATTCGGCTCTCCTTTGACTTAAATCCAAATTATATTCATCACTCCCAAAACTATCAGTAAATCCTTCAATAATGAATTGAGCCTTTGGATTTCGTTGAATAAGAAGTTCTAACTTTTCGAGGCTCTTCTCTGCATCTGGCTTCAGCTGATCCACATTATATTCAAAAAAGAGATCTGTTGGAAGTAAGATGGGTGCTGTTTTTGAAGTGAGAGGACTATTTTGGTCAAGAAGCTCTTCTATTTTACTATAATTTCCAAGAGAAACTGTTTCTTGTGTTTTTATATCTTTGAGGGAGCTTTTACTTGCACCTTGTAGTTGATCCCAATCGATTAAAGGTTGTTTAAAATTGGTCTTCGTTTTTAAAATTATTTGATTTTCTAAAAGATATGTTTCTTTTTCTTCTGAAAATTCTTCATTCTTTAGTTCACTAGGTTTAACATCTTTAACAATCGATGGTTGATCGGTAGTTATTTCATTTTCTGAAATATTTATTCCCACCGGAACCAATGAAGATGCTAGTTTAGTTTCTTCTTTTAGGAGAGTTGGATCTATATCTACTCTTTTTAACTGAACACGTCTTGGAATAATTCTATCAAAGGAAGAGGGATTGAATGAAGTTATAGTAAAATTGGTTAAGAGGACAAAATGAAAAATAAAAGATAAAAATAAACAAATAAAAAAAAGGAACAAATAAAATCTAGATTTAAAAAAAAATTTAAATCTAAGTTTAAAAGATTTCAAATTAGAAGTTATTCCCATCATGATTTTACTTTTCAATAATTTAGAGTCTATTTCATAATAGTAATGATGAGAATAACTTTTATTTAAACCCATTTAACAACCACAATATAAGAAAGATCAGCACATTTTTCAATGTATTTAAAGATCCTAATAAAAGAATCTTTCTTTCAAAAAGAAAGTTCTACGGAACAAGTTATTCATATTTACGTTAACATTTAAACATTATTTAAACATTATTTTTGAATTATGAAAAATTTTCATTAAATGTTGATAATAAGAAAGTAAAATAAAAATGGATTTTTTTAATTATCCTAAAAAATATCAAGTTATTGTTATTGGAGCTGGCCATGCTGGGATAGAAGCAGCTTTAGCTTCTGCCAGGTTAGGATGTGAGACACTCTTATTAACTCAAAATGCTGATACAATTGGACAAATGTCCTGCAATCCAGCAATTGGAGGATCTGCTAAGGGACATATTGTGCGCGAAATTGATGCTCTTGGAGGAGTTATGGGGCTAAATGCAGATGCTACTGGTATTCAGTTTAGAATGCTTAATGCTAATAAAGGACCTAGTATTCGTGCCCCACGAGCTCAATGTGATAAGAAGTCTTATCAATTTCGATTAAAAGCTATTTTAGAAAGAACTCCTCTACTTACGATAACCCAAGCAAATGTAGCTCGATTTTTAACAAAAGATGATCATATAACTGGCATTGAAACAACTTTTGGTGTTCATTACTACTCTGCATCAGTTGTTTTGACAAGCGGTACCTTCATGAGAGGACTGATTCATGTTGGAAAAAGAAGCCAGCCAGGAGGAAGAATGGCTGATAGTGCTTCTAGCATCAGCGAAAGTATAGAAGATTTGGGTTTTAAAATGGGTCGTTTTAAAACTGGAACTCCTTGCCGTATTTTAGCAAAATCGATTGATTTTTCTCTTTGTGAGCGGCAAGATGGCGATATTATTACTTCTCCTTTTTCTCATATTAGAGAGACGATCACCCTAGAGTGTGGAGAGATTCATACACTCAATCATTTTAAAGATGGAATATTCCACGTGGAACAGATTCCATGTTGGTTGACGTATACCAATGAGAAAACTCATGAAATCATCGCTTCCAACATTCATCGATCCCCTCTTTATGCTGGGATGATAGAGGGCGTTGGACCTCGTTATTGCCCTTCGATTGAAGATAAAGTGGTTAAATTTTCTGAAAAGCCACGACATCAAATTTTTTTAGAACCAGAAGGGAGACATACAGGAGAAATTTATGTTAACGGACTTTCTACGAGTCTTCCTTTTGAAGTTCAATACGACTTTATAAGATCGATTGAAGGCCTTGAAAAGGCTGAGATCCTCCGACCAGGATACGCCGTTGAATACGATTACATTTTTCCTAATCAGCTTTACCTCACTCTTGAGACAAAAAAAATCAGCGGCCTCTATTTTGCGGGTCAAATCAATGGAACTTCTGGTTATGAAGAAGCTGCTGGACAAGGATTGGTTGCAGGAGCCAACGCCGCACTAAAAGTTTTAAATAAAGAACCTCTCCTCTTAGGGAGAGAAGAAGCCTATATTGGAGTGATGATTGACGATCTTGTCACGCGAGGGACGCCTGAACCATATCGCATGTTTACCAGCCGCGCAGAATACCGCCTTCGATTGCGCCAAGACAATTGTGACATTAGGCTAACTGGAAAAGCGATTGAATCTGGATTGGCATGTAACTATAGAACAGAGAGTTATATATTAAAAAAAGCATCTATTAATGCGCTCATGGGAAAACTTCCTGCCATGCGGCATGAAGGAATTGGATTAGAAAGTTGGTTGCGACGTCCAGAAAATAATGTAGGAAAACTCCCAGCTGAAATTCTGAGAGGATATGATTCTGAAATTTGGTCCTATCTTGAAACAGAACTCAAATTTGAAGGTTATTTAAAGAGAGAAGATCTTCAAATTCAACGTGCCAAAAAACAAGAGGAGTGGAAAATTCCTGACCAATTCGATTATCATTTGGTTCCCAGCCTCAGCTCTGAGGCGCGGCAGAAGTTAACAGAGTATAAACCGACTTCCCTGCGACACGCCTCGCGTATTAGCGGAGTGACCCCGGCAGATATCGATGTTCTTTCTCTCTGGTTGAAGAGAAAAGAAAAAATTCCAGACATCCAGGAATGCAGACAAGGGAATGATATCAACGGATAGAAAAAATTTAAAAAAAAGACGATTCTTTTTGACGATGTGACAAAGAAAACGTGATAATAGATGACTATGTCGATGATTCCTTATGATCTTATTGTAATTGGCGGTGGACCTGCGGGCTACGTAGGCGCTATACGTGCCGCCCAGCTGGGAAAGAAGGTTGCTGTGGTTGAACGCGAGCGCGCTGGTGGCACCTGCCTCAACTGGGGTTGCATTCCCACAAAATCTTTATTGCGCAATGCTGAGCTTTACTCGCTCCTGAAAAATCACGCCGGTGATTTTGGTTTTGAGATTGGAAGTATGAACTACGATTGGAGCAAGGTTATTGGACGCTCACGGAAGGTTGCCGACAAGCTTGCGGGCGGCATCGAGTTCCTTCTCAAAAAAAATAAAATCGACTATATCCTCGGCGAAGCCTCTATTACAAAGGCTGGTCAGGTTGACGTTCTTAAAAAAGATGGGACTGCAGCGCAACTTGTCGCGCCAAAAATTCTCATCACCACCGGCGTTGTCACTCGCGAGATGCCTGGATTCCAGATGAACGGGACCTCCGTCATCGGCAGTCGGCAAGCCATGGCGCTGCCGACGCAGCCGAAAGAAGTCATTGTCATTGGCGCGGGAGCCATCGGCATCGAGTTTGCTTATTTTTTCAATGCTTTTGGAACAAAGGTCACTGTCGTTGAGATGATGCCTAACATTCTTCCCGTCGAAGATACCGAGGTTAGCGTGGCTCTTGAAAAGTCATTGACCAAGCAAGGCATTAAAATTTTAACCGAGACAAAAGTGGAGAAAGCGGAAGCAACAGCAACCGGCGTCTCAATTACTGTTTCTGGAAAAAAGAATGAAACACTCACTGCCGATGTGGCACTTGTCGCCATCGGTGTTGCACCGCTCTTGCCTGGCGGAATGGCCTTCAATCTCGATCCGAAAGGATATCTTGCCGTTAACGAGAAATATGAAACGAGTGTTTCAGGAATCTACGGAGCGGGCGACATCGTTGGGCCACCGTGGTTGGCTCACGTTGCAAGCTGGGAAGCGATCCAAGCCGTAGAAGGAATGTTTGGAAAACGAAAACCACAACGCAGTCGCACTTTCCCAGGTTGCACCTACTGCCAGCCGCAAGTTGCCAGCGTCGGCTTAACGGAGCGTGCTGCTAAAGAAAAAGGAATGACGATAAAAATTGGGAAGTTCCCTTTCCAGGCCAGCGGCAAAGCCCAAGCCATGGGCGAGACAGACGGGTTTGTAAAACTTCTTTTCAACGAACCTCACGGTGAAATTGTTGGAGCTCATATTATCGGCAACGAGGCAACAGAGATGATTGCAGAATTAGGATTGGCTATCACGCTCGAAGCAACGTACGACGATATCGCCAGCACCATCCATGCTCATCCAACGCTCAGCGAAGCAGTGATGGAGGCGACGGAGGCAGCAAACGGACACGCCATCCATATTTAAAAAAATTCGTGATTTCCTCCAAAAGTCATCTTTCGTTTTTACGCAAGCGAGTGTTGCGCGAATGGCGAGGACTTCCTAGCGAGACAATACCTGACAGGCAAATGATCGTTGCGGATGTTTTGGCCAAGGTTGTAACGAAGCTCGGGCTTCATACACGAATCAAGCAGGAAGAAATTGCTGCTACGTGGAATGAAATGGTTGGAGATTTTCTTGCAGCACATTCAGAGCCGCAACAGCTCTCGCACGGCATTCTTTCTGTCCGCGTGATTCAGCCCACGATTCGCTATGAGCTGGACCGTGTTTGGAAAAAAGAAGTGTTGCAAAAACTGCAGGCACGATTTGGAGCAAAGCTCATTCGTGATGTACGGTTTGGCTGCTAAAACCTATCTTGAAACTCTACTGACGCAGCGAGTTTGAAGATGGTTTCACATTCAGCTTCTCTATTTTCCATGGAACGAATCATCACTATTCAAGGGTTGTCAGTCTTATCATACGTCGGAGTTCCTTCCGAAGAACGTGAGCAAGCGCAGCGGCTCTCCTTTGATCTGCGATTCGCAGCGCTCTTGCAACCAGCAACATTAAACGATGATATTGTTGCAACGGTTGATTATGCTGCAGTGAGTCAGCGGCTCGTAGAGCTAGTTCAGATGAGGTCGCGGAGGCTGATTGAAACCTTGGCTGATGAAATAGCGGAGGCCCTTCTTGCAGAGTTTTCTTTGCGATGGGTTGAGGTGACTGTCCGCAAATTTATTCTTCCAAATACCGAGCACGTTGCAGTGACGGTGTGTAGAGAAAAATAAAATCTTTATTCTCCGTCGTTGCCGATAGCCTCAACGGGACAGCCTTCCATCGCCTCTTTGCAGAGGGCTTCTTCCTCCGGAGTGGAGGGTTGTTTAAAAACAAAAGAATGTCCGCCGTCATCATTGCGCGTGAAATTTGCAGGAGCAGTTTCACGACAAAGATCACAGTCGATACATTGATCATCTACATAAAATTTTCCTAAAATATTATCAGAGTATTTGTTAGCAAGGTCGGCCATAGTGTTTGTTCAAAAAGTGTAATTTTTGGGGAATAATTTTTTGCGAGGGGAATTCAGATTGTTTTGTTGCGAGGGTGTAGGCTACAGCAAAACGTACTTAAAACTAAAGCGGTTTCAAATGATTTCAATGACTTTTTTTGCGACAACAATGGGATCGAGATCGGAGAGTGTGTCAGTGGGGCTCGAGATAGCGACCCCCTTCTTGGAATACGGCCGCCAAACCGTCGGATCGATGTCCCCAAAAAGAGTGACGGTCGCCACATCCAGCGCCGCCGCGATGTGCATGGCGCCACCATCGGAGCCAACAATCAAGTCGCAGGCAGAGAAAGCCACCATGAGATGGCGAAGATTAGTTGTCGGATTTGCAAGTAAGGCTGGAAAGACCGCTGCAAGCTGCTCGGCGAGCTCGTCATCTCCTGGATGTTGTAATGCTCCTGCTGAACCGGGCGACCAAAGCAGGCGCAATCGCGCATGAGGGAGGAGTGCGGTGATGAGTTGGCTCCATTGTTCGAAGGTCCAACGTTGTTTCGGGCGACGGGCAGAGATCTGGAGCCCAATGATCGGGAGGCTGGAATTTCCTGGAACTAGCGCTCGCTCAGCGACGAGAGATTTTTTTTCTTCTTCTGAAAGAAAAAGCGACATCGCTTCTGGTGCTGGAAAGTTGATGTCAAAAGCTCTGGCATAGGTCAGCACTTGCAAGACGTGGGGATCATTTTGATCGATAACAACAGGATGATAATTTTTAGGAAGGCGATGCTGCTGAGATGGTGCGCCGTAAATCGTGCGTGGCTTGATCCAGCAGGCAAGGCCAGTCGTCCGCTTGTTAAAAACAGGCACTGCAATAATCACGCTGTCATAGTGCTGCTGGCGAAGTTGCAAAAGAACAATGACTTTGTGAATCCACGCTTTGATTTTTTTCCAGAGACCATGAACGTGCTTCGCTTTGCCATAACTCCAGAGACGCGAAAGGCGAGGATCATGGCGCACCAGATCAATGTTGTACTCATTGCCGAGAAAATCAATCGTTGCCTCTGGAAAGGTCTTGCGAAGCACTTCAATGAGCGGTGTCGTGCAGGCAAGATCACCAATGTTGTCGTTGCGAATGAGAAGAAATTTCATGATAGATCGCAGATTACAGATTGCAGGTTACAGGGGATAGAAAAATAGAGAAACAATTGATGAGATTAATATTGTCAGCGCATTGTCTCAATAGTAGACAATAAGGATGGGTGATTTTCTATCGTTTGCTGCATTCAGGCCTGGCTCTTCATCACTACGCCGTCCATCAACTCCAAATAGAGCGACGGCAGACTGAAGCAGCGAGCTCAACAACAGAGCAACCAAGAGGTGTGCTTGGCAACCATGGCATTCAAGAAGTCCAAACTCAAAACACGACAGCCGGAGCCTCAACAAGGCCCGGAGTCCCAACGGCGCCTCTTTCTCAGCAAGAGAAAATGAGGCAGGCGAGAGTAAATGCTTTTTCTAATCCACGGCAACCAGAGTTGGGGGTTGGGGCTCCTGGCATCAACCACGCTGTTGCACAGGTTTCTCCTCAGAAGAAGGAAGAAGCAGGATTTTTATCTACGCTATCAAGTGCGGCTACTTCTTTAGCCCAAGCAGTGGGATTGACTGCGCGACCGCCTACTGAAGCAGAGAAAGCAGAGCGACAAGCAAAGGTACGCGAGAGCAGAATAGGAAAATTTTTTCCACCATCAGCGCCGTCGGTTCAAGGAAATAATTCAAGCAGCGCAAGCTCGAGCAATCCTAGTAGTTCCAGCTCGAGAGCTCAGTCTGCAGCTGCGAGTGCAGTTGAAGATGATGGCACTTTAGCAGCAAAACGCTTTGATCAGCTTGACGAACGGCAAGCACAAACTGGGCGTATCAATAGTAGTATTAATGCTTACAATACCCAGAGGGATGGACGCACCATTGCAGCAGCAGTGGCTGGACGAGAAATCAATAACAATGAAGCCCTAGCGCACAACGAGCGCATGGATCGTTTCGCGCCACTAGGTCGGCAGTTCGCTAAAAAAGCAATCGAGTTCACAAAAACAGCGATGCATCTTGCTGAGGAAGGAAGCGCTTTAGCGCAGCCTGCTCTTCATTCTCTCGCAAGAGGCTATGATGATCTGGCAGCTGCCGCTGATAAAGGAGTTGTTGATTTTAAAAAGTGCCTATCTCAAGAAACCATTTCTGATCGTGATCTGAATGAAGTTGTTGGAAGCTATCAAGCACTTGCTGTCCAAGCAGAAAGTCTTAAGGCTATTAAAAACGATGCAGAGAAAGGGATTCAATTTTCTCGAGCCTCTCAAAGTGGCTCCAGAAGTGCCTCAGAGATTGATGAAACAGCCGCTTCTGTTCCATATCGTAAATTGGCTGACTACTGTTTTCGAATGGTTCGCAACCCTGAGCAAATCGCATCTGAAGAGCGGGAACATTACGATCCGATGGTTGATTTGGCCTCGCAGTCTTTGGAAGCGCGTGCTTTTGGAAGCGAAGCATTAGCAACTGCCTTGGAAAAAAACATTCAAACGCACGAAGCGATTGCTAGTTGCATTGCGAGAACGGAGCAAAGCAGTGATCCCGCCGTTAAAAACATTTTGTCTCAATCTCTCCTGGCTCATATCACGGCTAAAAGCTCTAGAAATGAGGTCATCAAAGAGAAGCGTTCAGAATTAGAGCGGACAAAAACATTGACTGCTGCAACTTCCGATGAAGAGTTTGCGAGAGCTGAGCTAGTGAACGAACAAAACGAAGAATATAAAAAATCTGCAGCACAAGAGCTCTAATCAAGCGACAGCAGTTCCATGCGTTCTGCTTCCCCTGTTGAGTTGATGACGAATGCTGATGCTTATGAGAAGGTAGCTCATAGCTTTGAACAAGCTGCCACCTGCCAAGAGGCTATTCATGCATTGCCTGATATTCCATCAAAAGTAAAAAGCCAAAAAACTTTCAAAGAACGAGCGCAAGTATTTCTTGAGCAAGCTCAGAAACTCCACGCAAAGGCCCTCGAGCAGCTTCAAGGAAACAACGCTAGCGCTGCAGAAGATGTTCTTGGTCACGCACGATTGGAATTAGAGAAAGTTGGAAAAGCAGTCGATGCTGCACGCGCAGCCGCAGCAAAAGCAGCTGGCACTTCCGTGTGATTTTAGTTAGCATGAAAAGCATGTCTCAGCTTACTTCTTCTCCCATCCGCATTCTTCCTACCGAGGGACGTCACGTTCTTCATCTTTTTTTTAAAGTCGACCAGACTGTCTGGCGTTACTTTGATCAGGAGGAGCAGCAAGAACGCTTGCAGGCCTTGGAGGCCCTTGTTGCCGAGGTTCGCGGGCTGTCTGAGACACAGTTGTTGAGCTTCAGCATGGTGACGCCAAAAGCAGATCTTGGGTTCATGATGATCACGCCCGACCTGCAGCAACTCGACATCGTAGCGAAGAAATTAGAACGCGTCCTCGGCGATGGTGTTTTGGCCCCAACTTTTTCTTGGCTCTCCATGACGGAGCGGAGCGAATATGGCATGAACGACGAGGAGTATGCTGCGAAATTAGAACGTGAAGAAAATCTTTCTCCTGCCATGCCTGGCTTCGAAGCCAAGATGCAGGCCTTTCGCGAGCGCATTGCAAAATATGTTGAGGAGCGACTCTACCCGCAGTTGCCATCGGCAGAGGAGTGGCCAGTCTTTTGCTTTTACCCAATGTCAAAACGCCGCAATCCGGAACAAAATTGGTACGCACTTCCTCTCGATGTACGCAAAAAATTGATGCAGGGTCATGCCATGGTCGGCCGTGGTTACGCCGGACGCGTGCGGCAGTTCATTACTGGCTCAACGGGACTTGATGATCAAGAATGGGGCGTGTCTCTTTTTGCAAAGACGACGAGCTCGATCAAAGAAATCGTTTACGAAATGCGTTTTGATGAAGTCAGTGTGAAGTACGCGGAGTTCGGCGAATTCTTCATCGGCATCCAAATGGGGCCGGAGGCGCTTGCAGAGCGGCTTGGATTGTAAGAAAAAAAATTAACCGCAAAGAACGCAAGGAGCGCAAAAAAGAATTTTTCCTGTGTGCTCTTTGTGGACAATTCTTTTTTCAAGCAAAGTTAGTTTCCTTGATCCAAAACGTTGCTCCAAATTCAGTCGCTATTTCTTTTTTCAAAAGAGCTGTTTCTTCAGTACTGATTTTTTTCTTCAAAGCGGCCACCATCGTTGATCCGGAGCCGGTCATCCAGGCAGCAGCGACTTCGGGGCGGGCTTGCAACCATGATTTTAAAATTGGGAGCTGCAAATATTTTTCGAAGACGGGGGCTTCCAGGTCATTGAATATAGAAATGCCATCAAGTAAAAAGGGGTCAGTCCTGCAATTCATAACTTCGTCTATGAATTGACTGGTACTGACCCCTTTTTGATCCTCCATCCTTTTCAGCCTGCCGTAGGCTTCCTCCGAGGCAACACCAAAAGGAGGCTTGATCAAAAGTAATTTCCAGGCAGGAAGAGGAGAGGCTTCGCTTAACAATTCGCCGCGACCGCGACACCAAGCTGGCTTGGAATTTAGCCCAGATATTTCATGCCCCTCAGTCTGCGGCTTGGCCAAAGCCGATGGATACTGTGTCAGGCTCGAATTCTGATCGGAGCAGTATGTACTCATACAGCCCCGATCAGAATCCATCTCCTTTCTTGTCCCATTAGCTTTTTCCATCGCCTCGCTGTGAGAGGCATGAAATATCTGGGCTAGGAAAAATGAGACGTCGGAGCCGAGTAAAGTTGCAAGTTGGTGAAGTTCTTCGAAGACGAAGGGCTCATCGAAGAGTGTGTTCATGCCTCGCAAGACGGCTGCCGCATCACTACTTCCTCCACCCAGACCTGCGCCATGAGGAATTTTTTTTAACAAAGAAATCAAAACAGCTTCTTGGATGCCAAGTTTTGTTTGAAAAAGATGAGCGGCTTTAACGCAGAGATTATCAGCGTCTGTTGGCAATGTGGGATCGCTGCAAGTCAAGGTGACAGAACCAGGCGCTGCCCCATGCGCATGGCAGAGCTCGATTTCATCGGCAAGAGCGAGTGGCGCCATGAGGGTTTCAATTTCATGATAACCATCCTCGCGCTTGCCTACGATGCGCAGCGAGAGATTAATTTTTGCCGGAGCAAGGAGAGTAAGAGAAGCGGTTGTCACAGAATGGTGCTAAGTTAAGGCAATTGTAGGATCGAAACTCAAACTACAAACACTCAAACTCTAGCTGCATGGCAGCTAGTTATCCAACCTGCATCATATGAGGCAGAGCTGTCGACCAAGTGTGATGGAGCGTGCGCGTGTTCCATTCATACTTAACGCCATCAGCTTCGATCGAAAGTTCAGGAGCTTCCGTGACAACGCCGAGCCGATGGAATGGGTTTCCGGAGTCGCTCAGGATTTTTTCAACATGATCTGCTTTTGCGGCAGGTGTTGAAAAAATAATGCGGCCTGAGCTTTCATTGAAAAGAGCCACATCGGGACGTAGTCCTGTTTTTCCTAGAGAGATGCTTGCGCCTAACAGCGGAGCATCTTTTGATTTTTTAAAACACGATTCGGAAATTGTCACCGCTAGGCCGCCTTCGGAACAATCATGCGCGCTGCGAACGAGGTCAGCGCGAATCAAGGTCAACAGCTGGTTGTTGATTTTTTTCTCGTGCTCAAAATCAATGCGCGGCGGAAGCCCTTCTTTTCTGCCTTGCGAGACCAAGAGATAATGCGAGCCTCCCAATTCATCGCCCAAATTTCCTAACAAGAAAATAACATCGCCCGCTTCTTTAAAATAAGAAGTCGTGATATGAGCGCGATCATCGATGAGCCCAACGACTGCGACAGTTGGAGTTGGATCAATCGAGGAGTGCTGACTTTCATTGTAGAGACTGACGTTTCCGCCAGTGACTGGGATATCAAAAGCGAGACATCCTTCGGAGATCCCTTCAACGGCAGCGCGGAGCTGATAAAAACTTTCTGGCTTATGCGGGTTGCCAAAGTTCAAGTTGTCCGTTAGCCCAATCGAAGTTGCTCCTGAACAAGCTAGATTGCGAGCGGCTTCGGCAACAGCGGCCTTGGCCCCTTCCTTCGGATCGAGCGAGCAGTAAATGGCATTGCAATCACTCGTCGCTGCTAAAAATTTATCAGCCTCGCGGAGGTAGAAAACAGCGGCATCAGAGCCTGGAGGGACGACCGTGCTGTTTTGAACCATGTAATCGTATTGGCGCCAAACCCAATGCTTCGAAGCAATGCTCGGATGAGCCAAGAGCAAGAGGAGGGTTGATTGAACATCAGCGCAAGGAAGAGAGGTCAAATCAAGCGGGGCTGGAGCTGTCCATGGTGCGGCTTCACGCGAGTAAAGCGGGGCGTCGTCAGCCAAGGCACGCGCAGGGATTTCAACAACAACATCTTTTCCTTTTCTCACGCGCATCATTCCGTCATCGGTGACGCGTCCAATCAAGGCATAAGGGAGTTCCCACTTTTCAAAAATCTTTTTCACGGGGGCTTCTTGGCCTTCGTTCACGATCACGAGCATTCGTTCTTGTGATTCACTCAAAAGAATTTCGTAAGGCGTCAAATCGGCAGCGCGTTTGGGCACGAGATCTAAATCGATCTCCACGCCCGTGCCACCGCGGCTTGCTGTTTCACACGTTGAGCAGGTGAGGCCAGCGGCACCCATATCTTGAATGCCAGCAACGCAACCACTCGCAAGCAATTCGAGGCAGGCTTCGAGCAAAAGTTTTTCACGGAAAGGATCGCCAACTTGAACGGCAGGACGATCAGCTTTAGATTCTTCCGTCAATTCACGGGAAGCAAAGGCCGCCCCGGCAAGGCCATCCCGTCCGGTTTCGGCGCCGACATAAAAAACGGGATTTCCGACGCCTTTGGCAGCGCCGCGAGCGATTTGTTCATGCCTCAGCGTGCCGAGGCAGAAGACATTGACGAGCGGATTGCCGTTATAACTAGCATCAAAATAAATTTCACCGCCAATGGTGGGAACGCCGATACAATTTCCATAGTGCGAAATCCCAGCCGTAACCCCAGCGAGGAGACGACGATTAGTTCTTGCCTGCACGCTATCTCCTTCGATCGTTCCAAAGCGAAGCGAGTCGAGCAAGAACGCGGGACGAGCCCCCATCGTAAAAATATCGCGAATGATGCCGCCGACACCGGTCGCAGCCCCTTGAAACGGCTCGATGGCGCTCGGATGATTGTGACTCTCAATTTTAAAACAGACAGCCCAACCGTCGCCAACATCGATGACGCCTGCATTTTCTTCACCTGCTTTGACTAAAACTTTTTCGCCTGTCGTTGGGAATTTGCGCAACTCTGGACGGGAGTTTTTGTAGGAACAATGTTCACTCCACATGACAGAGAAGACACCGAGTTCTTCTAAGCTTGGCTCACGTCCAAGGATGGAAAGAATTTTTTGATACTCGTCGGGAGTCAAGCCGTGTTCGGCGATGAGATCTGGAGTGATGGTGGAAGAAGGCATGAGGCAGTGAAGAGTGAAGAGTAAAGAGTAAAGGGTGAAGAGTAATTTTTAGATCAAAACAAACCAGTAATGAGAAGGCGTATTTTTATAAGATATGATTTTAGAAAAACAAAACTTAGTAAGTTGCAATTTCGGTACTCTTAACCCGTTACTCTTCACTCTTTACTTTCCAGTCCAGCATGGACTGGAAAATAAATCGTCCATCGATGCCTCCGAGAAGGGCTTCACAGGCTCGTTCTGGATGAGGCATGAGCCCGATAATATTTCGTTGGCGATTGCAAATACCAGCGATATTTTCCATGGAGCCGTTGGGATTGGCAGCAGTTGTGAGTTCGCCCTGGTCGTCACAGTAGCGGAAAAGAATTTGGTGATGCTCTTCCAATTCTTTCAATGTTTTTTCATCAGCGGTGTAGCACCCTTCACCGTGAGCGATCGGGAGGCGAAGCAGCTGACCAGGAGTACACTTGTTCGTGAAAGGAGTCGCATTTTCTTCAACCCGCAGAATGACTGATTCACAGCGGAAGAGGAGCTTGCGATTGCGAATCAAGGTGCCAGGAAGAAATCCAGCTTCGCAAAGAATTTGAAAACCGTTGCAGATGCCGAGGATCAATTTTCCTTGGTCAGCGGCTTGTTGAACTGCTTTCATGATCGGAGAAAAACGAGCAATGGCACCGCAGCGGAGGTAGTCACCATAAGAAAACCCACCGGGAAGAATGATAACATCAAAGCCTTCAGCGCTTGTTTCCTGGTGCCAGACGAGCTCTGCGGTAACATCTGGAAAGGAACGTAGCGCAACAAGACAATCGTTGTCGCAATTAGATCCGGGGAATTGAAGAACAGCGACGCGCATGATTAGGAAAGAATCTCTAGTTGATAATCTTCAATGACAGGATTGGAAAGAAGGTCGCGGCAAATTTGATGGAGCTGCTCTTTGGTCATTCCATCAATGTCGAGATCGATTGATTTTCCAATGCGAACTGAGCGAACGCCACTGATTCCGAGATGTCCAATGGCTTGTGCCGTCGCAACGCCTGCTGGATCAAGGACAGCGGCCTGGGGCATAATAGTGACACGTGCTTTCATAGAGTAATTAAAATCGCTGACAGGAGCTCAACCGACAAGATTAAAATAAGGCTTTAAAAATTATTACAATAAAAAAACAATCTTGCTTGGCACTCCACAAAAATTATGGTAGTACCATGAGCTCTAATAATATGGTTCTTGAAATAGAAAAAGCTATCGAGCGTTTGCCTGTTGAAAAAGTAAAAGAAATTTCAATTTGGCTAGATGAATATCAAACAATGTTAGCCTCTTCGGAGGCTATCTTTATGGTATACGAAGAGGAGGAAAGAAATGGCTCTGCAGGCTCAGCGAGGTGAACCCTGGATGGCAGACCTTGGTTTTGTTGCCAAAGTTCGTCCTGTTTTAATTTTGAGTGTTCGTTACCAATATAATGAACGAGCTGTTGTTACTTATGTGTGCCGGACGACCAGCATTCGGGGAACGCAATATGAAGTGCCTCATCAATCACGGAATATGCTCTCAGGTGTTTTTGATGCCCAAGGTATTTCTTCGATTCCCAATGTAAAATTGGAACGTCGTTTGAGCATGGTTGATTCAGGCACTCTTGAAAAAGTTGAGGAGGCTGTTCGTTCTTGGTTGAACCTTTAGATCTGGTCCAAAAAGATGACGATCTTTGTTGAGCCTCCAGCCTTCAGCCTTTAACCTTCAGTCTATCCTATGAAACCTGAATCCCGCACTTTTCTTAAAAACCTCCTCGAAACCCCCTCTCCTTCTGGCTTTGAAACCCATGGGCAAAAGCTCTGGGTCGATTATGTCAAACCGTTTGCTGATCGCGTGGAAGTCGATGCCTACGGCAATGCCTTTGCTACGATTAATCCCGAGGGGTCGCCTAAAATTCTTTTGGCCGGACATGTGGATGAAATCGGAATGATGATTTCTTACATCTCGGATGAAGGATTTCTTTATTTCAAAGGCATCGGAGGGATTGATCAGACGCTGGTGCGCGGGCAACGTGTCATGGTTCATGGAGAAAAAGGAGCCGTTCCTGGGGTGACCGGACTTCTTGCGATTCATTTGCAAGAACCCGATGATCGTAAAAAAGTGCCGCCGCTTCATGAGATGTATATCGACATTGGCGCTTCCTCTCGCAAGGAAGCAGAGAAGCTCGTGAGCGTTGGAGATGCGGTGACCTACGCTGCTGGTTTTCAAGAGCTCGCTGGAGGACGCTTTGCCGCGCGGGGCTGTGACAATCGCATCGGTGCCTGGGCTGCCGCAGAGGCGCTGCGCCTAGTAGCCAAAGATCGAAAAAATTTAAAAGCCTGCGTTGTCGCTCTTTCTACGATTCAAGAAGAAAACGGACTCTACGGAGCCACGATGGCCGGCTATAGCATTCATCCCGATGTTGCGTTGGTCGTCGATGTCACGCATGCCACCGACATTCCAAATTGCTCGAAGCCAAAATTTGGCGAAGTAAAACTCGGCAAGGGGCCAGTACTCAGCATTGGAAGCTCCAACCATCCGGTCGTGAACGAGCGTCTACGTGGCGTTGCAAAAAAGGCAAAGATCGATCTGCAAGTGGAGACCAATCCTCGCTGGACCGGCACCGATGCCGATGCGATTTTTTCTCAAAAGGGTGGCATTCCAACAACATCGATTGGCGTCCCCAATCGCTACATGCACTCACCCGTCGAGATGATTCAATCTTCGGATCTTCAAGAAACAGCCGAGCTACTAGCGGCGTTCTCATTGAGCGTGAAGAGAGGTGAAAAATTTGGTGTCAAACTTTAGGATAGCTGCTTTGCAGCTATCCTTCTGCTCCAGGAGCGGCCAAGGCCTGTTCCCGTTCCTCGCGTTTCTTGTAGGAGATGCGGCTGTGAAGCATTCCCAAGAGAGAGAGGACAATCGTATCGGTAACGAGGTGGAGTTCTTTCATCGTGATGTCACACTCATCGTACTGTCCATCATGCAAGCGTTCTTCGAGCAGATCATGAACAAGGTCATCGAGCCGTTGAGGCGTTGGTTTTTCCACGCTCCGAGAGGCGCTCTCTGCCGCATCGGCGAGGCCAATGATGGCGGCTTCTTTGGATTGAGGCTTCGGGCCCGGATAGCGAAAATTTTCGGCAGCGAGGTCAGGAATGTCTTGAGGACGAAGATTCATCATTTTTCCACCGAGGCGTGCATCTTCCTGTTGTTGCTGTGCACGCTGGAAAAAATAACGAATCATCGTCGTGCCATGATGTTGGCGAATGATGTCGATGATGCGCAGCGGAAGTTTGTTTTTTAAAGCGAGATCGACCCCTTCTTTGATGTGAGCGGAGATGATCAGCGCGCTCATCGTCGGAGTGAGTGAGTCGTGAGGATTTTTTTCGGAGGAAATATTTTCAGTGAAATATTCTGGTTTGACCAATTTTCCAATGTCGTGAAAATAAGCGCCCACGCGGCAGATGGTCGTGTTGGCGCCGATGGCTTCTGCAGCTGGTTCTGCAAGTTGAGCCAAGGCAATACTATGTTGGTAGGTTCCTGGAGCTTCAACCGATAGACGGCGCAAGAGTGGATGATTTAAATCAGACATCTCGAGCCAGGAGATATCGGTCTTGATGCGGAAGACCGATTCCAAGATTGGCAAGAGGCCACTGACTACAACCGCTGTGCAGAGGCCGCTTCCCACGGCGGTCATGCTTTGAAAAAAGAGGAGCGACCAAGGAATGTCTTTGACCGTGGCGCCTTCAAGGGGCCCCAGTCTTCCAAAAATTATAGCAAGAATGCCCGCCGCAACGCCGCTATAAATTCCAGCGCGGATGATGAGAGAACGACGGCGAACGTGGCGAGTAGCAACAACCGCCACCAAGCCGGTGATCAACGAAGTAATCATGAATAGCGGATGCGAGCCGCTAAAAAGAAAAGCAATCCAGAGGCTGCCGAAGAGCGTTGCGAAAAGGCCTTCACTTTTTCCGAGCAAGACGGAGAGGGCCAGCGGGGCAAAGGCGTACGGGAGAAGGAAAGGAACTACATTGGTGTAGAGTGTATCGTGGGCTCCGTGGAGGAGTAGAAATTTTAAAAGGACTCCTTGCGTGAGGAGGGCTCCAAAGACCAATGCCAAGCGTGAGTTGCTACGTAAGACCTCCGAACCGCTGATCCAAAGGTGTCCCAGCGCTGCCACAAAAATAAAAAGCGTGAGGCAAACACGCTGCGGGACAAAAGGATCTCTCCCATAAAAATCGAGTACGCCAAATCCAATTCCAATCGCAATCAGGAGTAAGAGTTGGATGATCTTTGCTTTTTCTAGGAGGCGCAAAAATCTATTCCGCTCCACGCGACGTCTGGTCTTGCCACAGGCAAGACCGCGAGCTGCTAACTGACGATGTTCAAAATATTTGACCATGGAATTTATTCTAAAGAACGCTGATTTAAAAAAGAGATTTTATTTTTGTTTGAGATCTAAAGCAAATACAGGCAAGTAAAGAGTAAAGGGTAAAGAGGGAAGAGTATTTTTTGATCGTTAATAAAATTAACATCTCGGAGTTCACATCTTAACAGAATTTATTTTTTAGAAAAAGTGATCATAGAAAAATTTGTCTCAGTACTCGTTACCCTTTACTCTTCACTCTTTACTTCTTCCCCGCTGCTTCTGATACGCCTTAATGATAGTTTGAACGAGAGAATGTCGCACGACGTCCTTGTCTGTAAAATAGTGAAAACCAATGGAGGGTGTTTTTTTCAAAATAGCAACCGCTTCGAGGAGGCCGCTCGGTTTGTTTTTAGGCAAATCAATTTGCGTGCTATCACCCGTGATGATGCAACGCGAGCCTCGCCCGATGCGAGTGAGGAACATGAACATCTGTTCGGTGGTAGTGTTTTGAGCTTCATCCAAAATAATAAAAGCATTATTCAAGGTGCGTCCTCGCATGTAGGCTAGCGGCGCAATCTCGACGATGTTTTTGTCAATATAGCGCTGGATTTCTTCTGGCTCTAACATCTCGTGCAAGGCGTCATAGAGAGGACGGAGATAAGGAAATATTTTTTCCTGTAGGACGCCCGGAAGAAACCCCAAAGCCTCGCCAGCTTCTACAGCAGGACGTGTTAAAATAATGCGGCTCACTTTTTCTTGCTTCAAAGCAGAGACCGCTTTCGCCACCGCGAGGTAGGTTTTTCCAGTTCCTGCTGGGCCCAACCCAAAAGTGATATCGTGTTGATCGATCTGCTCGATGTAAGCGTGTTGCGATTCTGTCTGCGCGATGACGGGAGGTTTGCGTGGAGAACAAAAAATGCGATCGCGTGCCTTTGGCTCTGAATCAAAAGCTGACTGATGAAGAGCATCTAAAAAATCATAGGGACCGATGACCGTGTCTCGTTGGTCGAGTTGCTGAAGGTGATTGAAAGTCCAGGCAGCACGCTTGATGGCAGCGGAAGAGCCTACAAAGCGGATCCAACCATCACGCGTGGTTACCGTAATAGCGAGGACTTCTTCCATCGTGCGGAGCAACTTTTCATCATCATGATAGAGATTGCGCAGCAGACGCGGATCGTCGAATTCTAGGGTGAACGATTTCTGCGCTGGGGGCTGGAGGCTGGAGGAATTCACAGGGATGGAAGGGATAAAAGCAAAAAGATTAACCGCTAAATTCGCTAAAAGGCGCTAAACATAGAGCTGGCCAGAGGGCCGCTGGATTAAATGCCGAAGGCAGTCGATCCGGCGGCTGCCACGCAGCACGTATTCTGTGAATTTCTTCACTTCTTCACCTTGTCTTTATATCCATAGACGAGCGCCCAATGAGTTCTCTCTTCCGGAGATTGGTGAATTTGAACAATGGCAAAATAGGTGCCCGTGTTTTTAGGAATGATGTAAGCACCAGCAGCGCTGAAATGTTTTTTATCATTCGGTTTTTGCCAGCTTTCCGTCTCGGCTAATTTTCCCTCTTCGTCATAGAGGTGAACCGAGACGACAGCTGTTTTGACGTCCGAGCCCAAGACAAACCAATATTCATTTCCTTTGAAAAGTTGAGCCGTAACGGCTTGACTATCGTTGACTCCTAGATCGCCGCCCCAAGCATCTTTACGGAAAGCGTACTGCTTGTGATAGGGCAAGGCTGCTTCGTAAGCAAACGAGAGTGCATCATCAACCGTGGCTTTAACAACGGCAATAGTCGCCATCATCCCTGCCAGAAAAAGAAGGGATCGAGTAAAACGGAATGGAAGATGCGATCTCACAAAATTAAGAAGTCTTATTAATGAGGGCCACTATTTCACTAGTCAAGCTGTGAATTTTTTGAATCTTCTCTCGGGTAATAACATGATTTTTTTCCTTAATGATCGGTGTGATTTCATCTAATACTTTTTCGATACGGAAGACCAAAATATTTTTGCGAAGTCGTGGAGACATGCCATTAATGGAGCGTTTAAAATAGCGAACGAGTTCTGGCTGATGGAGTAGTTCTGCGCCATCGGAAGTATACTTATCATCGACGATGGCGGTGAGGACATCGGTGCCACGGAGCCATCCGCCAAGACTGACCAATTGAGCCAAATTTCTATCGTTCATTTCATTCATGGCTGCTTGGACATCACTGCGTGCTCGGTCAAACTCCGAGCGAACGCCACGCCAATCGCGGGCATCGGCCTTTTGAATGATGCTCTTACTGTGAGAGATGACGGCCTTGCGAACGTTCACTGCTTCAGCAAGTGAAAGGACGTCGCGACCCAAGTCTTTCACGCGTTCCGCATCTTCGGCTTCCACGGCAACGAATCCTTCCGCAATGACAGAGCCCAAAAGCAGGGCAATTTGGGAGGGTTCTTCCGGTGTTCGTGTTTTATTCACACGAAGTTGAGCTTTCCAATTGGGATTACCCAACTTGTCGAGCACCGAAAAAATTTCACTTGGGACAGGAACAACAACATCATCCACAGAGTCAGCAGGAAAGTCAGCAAGGTTCAGCGATAGTGGGGGTGAACTCGCTTGTTGTGCGGCAGTCTGCTTTGCGGGAGCAGCTGGAGCGATAGGTTGTGGCAACGGTGTCTGTTCGGACGTTGCTAACAAATGAGTGAGCGAGGCCAGAAAAAATGATAAGAAATTTTTTTTCATGGAATGGCACAACTATAGGCAAGTGAAGAGTAAAGAGTAAAGAGCGAAGGGAGCGTGGTCTTCACTCTTTACCCTTTACTCATTACCCTTTACTCTTCCCTCGATGGATTCCAAAAGATTACAACACATTCTAACGCACGCTTCTCAAAAAAAGATCCTCGTTCTAGGGGATCTGATGTTAGATGAATTTGTTTGGGGGAATGTGATGCGCATCTCTCCAGAAGCGCCAGTTCCGGTCGTTGAGGTTCAGCGAGAATCGAGTTATCCTGGAGGCGCTGCGAACGTCGCGCGAAATTTGAGGCAATTTTGCAATGAGGTGCATGTGCTGGGGAGCATTGGTTGTGATCGTGCTGGGGAAAAATTGACATCGCTGATGGATGAAGAGGGATTGCAGACGGATGGTTTGATTGCGATGGAAGAGACGCCGACAATTGTGAAAACACGGATCATTGCGCAGCATCAGCAAGTCGTCCGGGTTGATCGTGAAAAAAAAATGTCGCCTACTTCTGAAATGTTGCAAATAGCCATTGAACGCGCGGCCCAGCTCCTTCCTTGCGTTGACGCCATTCTTTTTGAAGATTATGGAAAAGGATTTTTGCAACAGGAGATCGTGGATGCCATTCTTCAGCAAGCCGCTGGCAAAATCATCACCTGCGACCCTCATCCTCAACACCCTCTCGCATGGCGTGGGCTCGATGTGATCAAACCGAATCGGACGGAGGCTTTTGCCGCAGTAGGAATTCCGTGGGCCCCTCCAGTCACTCCTCCGCTTCAAGATCAAGCGCTCTTGTCCGTTGGGGAGAAGCTCCTGCAGCGATGGAGTTCCAAAGCACTCCTCATCACGTTAGGAGAACAAGGGATGATGCTGTTCCGACAAGGTCATTCTCCCTATCACACGCCCACTCGAGCTCAAGAAATTTATGATGTCTCTGGAGCTGGTGATACGGCCATTGCGCTTTACACGGTGGGCCTCGTGGCAGGGGCCACGCCAGAAGAGGCTGCTGAACTCGCCAATCATGGTGCTGGCATCGTCGTCGGCAAACTGGGAACGGCCACTTGTTCGCCGGAAGAATTGACGGGAAGTTTTCTAAAAATCACGGAGTGAGGTTTTGGAAAAGAGATTCACAGGGATGGAAGCGATGGAAGGGATGTAAGAATTTTTATAAAGCAAAATAATAATTTCAAAAATGCCGTTAGCATTTCTTAAGATCTAATTTCCAAAAATCAAAAACTATTTTTTCCTATCCCTTCCATCGCTTCTATCCCTGTGAATGCTTCTTCCTCTAGTCTCCAGTCTCTAGCCTCTAGCCCCCCGCTCCGTCCCGCGCTTTTTTTTGATCGTGATGGAACGTTGATGAAAGAAGTCGATCATTGCCATCGTCCTGAAGATGTTCATGCCATTGAGGGAGCTGCGGCATTCTTAGCAAAAACACGCGCGCTCGGCTGGCTGCACGTCATTATCACGAACCAGAGTGGGATTGGGCGCGGCTATTTTACAAAAACTGAATTTGATTCCGTTCAAGAAGAATTGCAGCGCCAGCTCAACGGACTGATCGATGGTGTTTACATGTCACCTGGCATGCCGGGCTCCAACTCCACCCGACGCAAACCGGCCCCTGGGATGATTTGGGAAGCCTCGCAAGACTTCAACATCGATCTGCCGCGCTCCTTCATGATTGGGGACCGCTCGAGTGACATTGAAGCTGGACGTGCGGCAGGATGCCGCACGATTTTAGTTTTGACCGGTTATGGAAAAGAGCATCGTGATTGCGGAGCCGATTTTATTGTTGAAGATGTGACCGAGGCGCTGGAGTGGATTTTAGAGGAAACTGAAGGAATGGCCACAAAGAACACAAAGAAATCAAAGAAGAATTAAAGGCAGTTTTTTCTTTGATTTCTTTGTGTTCTTTGTGGCTAATTTTCTTTTTACTTTTCTGTTATGAAGTCTCTCAAAAAATCAGCTTCTTCTGTCGCTCTCATCATCCCCGCGCGTTGGGGATCGACCCGCTTTCCCGGGAAACTCTTGCATCCGCTGGCCGGGAAGCCTTTGCTGCAGCATGTTTGGGAGCGATGTCAGAAGGCACGTACCATCGATCGGATCATCATTGCTACCGATGATCGACGAATCAAAGAAGTGGCGACGGCTTTTGGGGCCGAGGTTGTGATGACTTCCGTAAAGCATCAATCGGGAACCGACCGCATTGCTGAAGCGGTGCAAAAATTAGAAAAAAAAGGAACGTCAAATTTTTCTCACGTGATCAATGTGCAGGGAGATGAGCCGCTCATTGATGCGTGCCTCATTGATCGTCTTGCCAAAACAATGCTGCAAGATCCCGAGGTAGAGATGATCACCGCAGGGACGCCGCTCGGCGATGAGATTCATCGGAACGATCCCAATGTTGTTAAAGTTGTTCTCGATCAGAAAAAAAATGCGCTCTACTTTTCGCGAAGCCTTATTCCTTACCATCGTGATCCTCACGATTCCAAGTCAGCCGTACAGCCGCTCTTGCACTTGGGAGTTTATGGTTTTCGAAAAGACATTTTAAAAAAATATGTCCGCTATCGCCCCTCTCCTCTCGAGCGTTGTGAAAAGCTAGAGCAGCTGCGAGCGCTCGAACATGGAATTAAAATTCGTGTTCTCTCCACAAGCCACCGCGCGCTCGGAGTCGATACGCCGGAGGATGCTAAGCGAATAGAGTCTTATTTTCATAAGACGTGTTAAACAACACGCTCATCAGGATATTCTAAAAAAATGATGCCGCTTCGCCTGCGAGCATGAGCATCGCCACGTAAATTGACCTTTGCGGGGCCATCGAGGTTCAAGAGAGAGAGGACTCGTTCCACTTCCACAAAACTAACTTCAGAAAAACCGTGAGTGCGTAGCCAGGCGTGAACGACGCGGCGTTGCAGGGCGAGTGGCATGGCTGCGAGTTCCTGCGTCTTGAGTTCGGCCTGCTGTGCCTGTGGAGCTGCTAATGATTCCAAATATTCATCCTCTGCCGCCAAGATTGTAGCAGTGCGTGTGATCGCGTTGCGATAGCTTGGTCCAATGAGTTCGTCCAAGAGTGGCAGCACGCGGTTGCGGAGGCGGTTGCGTGTTGGAAGATGTGACTTGTTGGAGTCATCCTCTCGCCAAGTGAGTTGGTGTGAGGTTAGGAAGGAGATGAGTTCTTTTTTTGAAATGGCAAGGAGAGGCCTCGCAATCTCAAGGTCAACTCCATCAATCGTTCGCTGGCTCACCGGCAGCATTCCAGCGAGGCCTGCAGAGCCGGTGCCTCGAAGAAAATGAAGAAAACAAGTCTCTACCTGATCATCGGCATGATGAGCGAGGAGCAATTTTTTAACGTTACGTTTTTGAGCGACCGCTGCAAAAAATTCATAGCGCGCCTCACGTGCCGCTGCCTCGAGCGAAAGCTTCTCACGCGTCGCGAGGGCCTGCACGTCCTCCGTACCGAGTTCAAAAGGAAGTTGCAGCGACGTGGCTAAATTTTTTACAAACGTGGCATCGTCATCGGAATCAGCCCCACGCAACTGATGATTGAAGTGGCAGAGGATCAAGTTGCGATAACCATTCTCCAACAGCAAGTGCAGCAAGGCCACCGAGTCAGCGCCGCCGGAGATGCCGATGAGAAGGGGTTCTTCGAGGGAAAGGTTTTGAAACATAAAAACATGATGATGGATTTTCAGCATCAACATCCTCTATTCCCTAGACGTCATTCCAGCGGACGCTGGAATCCAGACGGCTGCCGATCTTTATTTTTGCTTTCGTAAAAGTGTTTTTCGATTCTCATCAGTCATTTTAAATTTTTTAACGCTACTGCTCTAATCTGAATTGACCTTCGCCTGGATTCCAGCGTTCGCTGGAATGACGGTAGTGTGGCTGAAGTTAAGCTAGTAGCAATTTCCTTTTAGTTCACAGCCTAATTCAGCAGCCCCGAAGTAAGGCTGGAGGACTTTTGGAATCAGAAGCGCGCCGCCGGGCTGGGTGTAGGTTTCGAGCAGTGCGACGTAAAGGCGTGGCAAGGCTGTTCCGGAGCCGTTGAGGGTGTGACAGAATTGATTTTTTCCATCAGCAGCTTTGTAGCGGAGATTCATCCGACGCGCCTGATAATCGCCAAAATGCGAGCAGCTCGAAACTTCGAGGAAGGCTTGTTGGCCAGGGGCCCAAACTTCGAGGTCAAAGGTGCGCGTGGCGTTGGCGCCGATATCACCGGCGCAGAGGTCGAGGACGCGATACGGAAGTTCGAGGAGTTGCAAAACCTTTTCTGCATCGTGCGTGAGCGAGAGAAGCTCTTCTTCGGCTGTCTCGGGATGCGCAATTTTAACGAGTTCGATTTTGTTGAACTGATGCATCCGAATAATGCCGCGTGTCTCACGTCCGGCAGAGCCAGCTTCACGGCGGAAGCAGGGAGTGCAGGCGGTGATTTTGAGAGGAAGTTCTTTTTCAGCGAGAATTTCTTCGCGATAAAAGTTAGTGAGTGAGACTTCTGCTGTTGGTGTGAGGAACATGGTCCCTTCATCAAAGCCATACATGTCTTCTTCAAATTTTGGCAATTGTCCTGTCCCAATCATGCAATCACGACGGACGAGGACAGGCATTCCCATTTCAGTGTAGCCATGTTGTTGCGTTTGCAAATCGAGGAGAAAGTTAATCAAGGCTCGCTCGAGGCGCGCTCCTTTTCCGGTGAAGCAGACATAGCCGCTCCCACTCAGCTTGGTGGCACGATCGAGATCGAAGAGGCCGAGGCGCTCACCAATGGCGATGTGACTCTCCCTTTTTTCATGAAGTGGTGTTCCCCAAGTGCGAATGGTTTTATTGTGATCAGCTGTGTCTCCATCAGGAATCGCAGGGTGCGGCATGTTGGGAAGACTCAACAATAGCTGGCGTTGTTTTGTTTCCAATTCTTCCGCAGCCACACGAAGCTGTTCCATCTCTGCCGCCAAATTTTTTACGTGAGCCTCCACCGAAGAAGAATCTTCTTTGAGACTCTTCATCATTCCAATTTCTTTGCTGAGGCGATTGCGATCGGCTTGAAGCGTCTGCAACTTTGTCTCTGCCTCACGGCGTTTGGTATCGCATGCTAAAATGGAATCCACTTGTTCGACGAGAGCTGGCGAACGGCGCGCTAATGCAGCTTTAACAGTGGTAGGATCTTTGCGGAGGAGTTGGATGTCGAGCATGGGAAAAAAGTTTAAATGGAAATTGTTTTTGAAAATGAATATTTCATTTTTGTTTACTGCTCACTTCAGCTACAGACAAAGTAAAGGGTAAAGAGTAAAGGGTGAAGAGTATTTTCCAATTGTAAATTAAATCAACATTTCGGAATTCACATCGCCGTTTCAAAAGTGAAGTGCAACACTCTGCTCTGAAAAGCTAGCATTATGGGTTACTCAAAGGTGTGTTACTTTTTGTTAGGTTAGACTTGAGGGTAGGAACAGGAAAGCGAGCAGGCAAGGAAGAATTAGATGGCA